>SVQV01000006.1 GCA_015065175.1 Oscillospiraceae bacterium
CCAACGATGAAGATATCTGCTTCATATTCAGCTTTGTGTCAAGCTTGCCGTCAAGAGAATTGTCAAGCAAAAATTTGGCTGTTTTTTCTTCCGCGCTTTTTGAACTGAACGAGCTTATTTTGTCATTTAAAAAGCGGATCTTATTTGACAAAAACCTTACGTAATTCAAAGCGATTTGCGGATATGTGCTTATCAGAGCTTCCATTTGTTCCTGCGAAATAAACATTATGTCACAGTCTGACTTTGCAAATATTGCAGTAGGAAAAGCTTCGCTATCACCGAACAGCACCGAAGCGCCGAAGGAGTCTCCCGCTTTCAGAGAAGATAAAAGAGTCTTTCTTGCAGCATCGGCACGGTAAACCTCGGCACGACCGTTGAGAATAAAGGCGATCGATCTTTCAAAGCTTTCCGCGTCAAAAATTTTTTCTCCCTTACTGTACCTTGCAAGTGTGTATTCTGATTGCTTGAGAATTTTTCTTGCCTCACTGTTTGAGATACCTTCGAATATGAAGGGTACATCAAGAAGCGCATTTTCATCTACCGTGTATTGCATATTCACCTCATTTTGAAAATATGTCTCATCTGAGACACATTATATCAAAAAAACATTAAAAAGTCAATATGTAACCGAGCAAAAAAATAAAAATTTAAAAAAATTGTAAATATGTGAATAAAAGTAGTCAGAAAACCTTGCAAAATAAAAAGTAATATGCTATAATCTATATATAATAATTTTGAAGACAATAATTTCACAAAATTGCGGTAGCATTTTTGTTTTAACATATATTTTTGAGAGGTAAACTATGATTTTACTGAACGCTCTTTTGAAAAATGGCTCGTTACCCTCGGCTTTTTGGTCATTTATAAAAATTCAGCTTATGAATATATCCTTTGTGGATATTATAGATATATTGGTTCTGTCATTTGTTCTTTATTTTGCAGTCAAATTTTTGCACGTCAGACGCGCTGGAAAGCTCATTTTCGGAGTTTCGCTCTGGATAGCTTTTCTGGCGGTCAGCCGATTGGTCGGACTGTACGCCGTGAGCTATATTCTCAACTACTTTCTCCAGGCGGGAATTATAGCCATTGTTGTGCTTTTTCAGCCCGAGCTGCGCGAGCTTCTTGAAAAAATGGGCACTGAGCCTTTGAAGGGTATCAGAAGCTTTTCCGGAAGCAAGACGGACGAGAAGCCGATACTTGTGGATAATATTTGCGAAGCGGTAGTTGAGATGTCGCGAACAAAAACAGGAGCGCTTATCGTTATAGAGCGCAGTATGCCTGTCGGCGATATTATCCGTTCGGGTGTTGAGATGGACGCTAAAATTTCTCCTTATCTTTTGCGAAACATATTTTTTGACGGTTCTCCCTTGCATGACGGCGCGGTCGTTATCCGCGATATGAGAATAGCCTCTGCGGGATGCCTTTTGCCTCTTACAAGACGAGGCGATGTTGATCTCGACTTGGGCACCCGTCACCGCGCCGCAATAGGTATGAGTGAGGTCAGCGACGCCGTTATCATAGTTGTTTCGGAGGAGACGGGAACTATATCGGTCGCTTGTGAAAATGATTTTACAAGAAACTTTACAAATCAGACTCTCAGTGCTAAGCTTACACAGCTTCTTTCAAGCGTTATCGCAGAGTCTTCGTCTAAGTCGTCGAGACACGGCAGACACAGCCGCGCATCTTCCTCAAAAAAGGTATGAAAATGAATAATTGATGGTGTTATATATGAAATTCAAATTAGATAGAGATAAAATAAATAAAATTATACCGTTTCTTGTCTGTGTAGTGATAGCATTCCTGATATGGACGTTTGTTATGTATATACAGCCTCAGAAATATGTGCACGAGTTCCGCGATGTTCCCGTATATATACAGGATATTCCGTCGCACTTTGAGGATTGTGAGATAAAGCTCGGTAAGGATAAGGTTTCCGCTGAATTTTACGGTACAAATATAGCTCTCGCAAAATGTGAAAGCGGTAATATGTACGGACTTGTACATATAGCTAATTTTGCCGAGCCGGGAAGCTATGAGGCGGATGTTGTCTTTTATTATCCTACGGGCGCTGCGCTCGACTGCCTTGACACTGTGAAAGTTCCTGTAACTATAATAGCTCCGGAGGTCCATTCGAAGTATTTTGCAAAAATCCCCGTAAAGCTTGAGTACAAAGGCGAAAGCACAGCTTTGATTCTTAAAAAATACGATATATCTCCCGTTCAGGCTTATGTCGATGCCGTACTTGCTTCGGTAAACGAGGAGCTTCTTTCCTTGCCTCAGGACAAGGTGGTTGCATATTTCGATATTTCCGACTTGAACATAATAGGAACGGGAATATATAATTCGGTGAAGCTGAAATTCGTGTGCGAGGATGTAGAGATTTTTGATGATGCGGGAATTTATGTTTCTGTTCAGGTTACCGAAAAAGAAGCAGAAAAAATCGTTAACTGATTGATGCTAAGCAGTCCGGCGGGTGTCAAGCTCGCTCGGGCTCGCTTTTTTTAGAATGTTTGTTACGGACGGTAATGATAAATGAAAAGAAAAACATATATACTGAAAGAAATAAAGCTCTCGCTCGATAAGAGCAGTGAAGCTGCCATATCCTTCGCAAAGAAGAAAATAAAAGCGCTTAATCTTTTTTCAAAAGAAACAGAATTTTTCATATACCGTCGCTCTGTGGATGCGAGGAAAAAAGACGCTATAAAGCTTGTTTATGCGGTAGCGATAAGCGGTAACTGGACCGAGTCTGAGGAAGATAAGCTAAAGCAAAACGGCCTTTCGCTTTTGTCGGAACAAAAGCCGCTCATCGAATACGGAAGCGAAGAATTGAAGGCGCGTCCTTTGATAGTCGGCTCCGGACCTGCGGGGATGTATGCCGCATTGCTTTTAGCCGAAAACGGCTATAAGCCTATACTCATTGAAAGAGGGGCGTCTGTATCCGAAAGAGCAATGCAGATAGAAGGCTTTTCTTCTTCACGTATTCTTGACGAGAATTCCAATATACAGTTCGGCGCGGGCGGCGCGGGGACCTTTTCGGACGGTAAATTAGTCACCCGTATAAATGACCCATATTCCGCATATGTGATAGAGCGATTCATCGAATTCGGCGCTCCCGAAAGCATCAGATATTTGGCTAAGCCGCATATAGGTACAGATTATTTGCAGGGGATAGTAGATAAAATTCTTAATAAAGTAGTTGCTCTTGGCGGAGAGGTTTTGTATCATACCTGCTTTGAAGGCGTGAAAAAGCTCTCGGACGGAAGCTTGTTTGTGAAAACAAACAAAGGTGATATATCTTGCGGTCCTTTGGTGCTGGCGATAGGACATAGCGCGAGAGACACCTATGGGACTTTAATTTCTTCGGGATTTTCGCTTGAAGCGAAGCCATTTTCGGTAGGAGTAAGAATAGAGCATCTGAGAAAGAATATAGATGAGGCGATGTATGGCGATTACGCTTCTCATCCCGCATTGAGCAGTGCCGAGTACTCTCTTTCCGCAGATACCGACAAGAGAGGTGTATATACCTTCTGTATGTGTCCCGGAGGACAGGTCGTTGCCGCCGCAAGTGAAAACGGCGGTGTAGTGGTTAACGGAATGAGCAATCACGCGCGAGACGGTATGAATTCCAATTCAGCCGTAGCAGTCTCTGTTTTTCGTGAGGATTACGGAAACACGCCCATGAAGGCTATCGAGTTTCAGCGTAAGATAGAGCGCGCGGCATTTTCATCAGGCGGAAATAATTATAATGCGCCTATATGTACCGTAGGAGACTTTTTAAATTCAAAATTCGGCAGTGAGCCTACCGCTGTAATGCCTACATATATGGACGGCAAGGGCTGTACACTTTCGAAATTGGACGACTTTTTGCCGAGCTTTGTCTGTGAATCATTGAGAAACGGACTGCTCAGCTTTGACAAAAAACTCAAGGGCTTTGCATCCGATAGTGCCGTACTTACAGGTGCGGAAACAAGGACATCTTCGCCTATAAGAATTTTGAGAAATGAAGCACGGCTTGCGCTTGGCGAGGATTTGATATATCCCTGCGGAGAGGGCGCAGGATATGCGGGTGGAATTACAAGCGCGTCGCTTGACGGTATTCATACGGCGCAGGCGATAATGAAAAGATATAAGCCGTATGAACTGATATAAAAAAAGAGAGGCATTCCATGAAACAGATAGGAACTGTAATTGAAGCAAAAAATGACATAGCGCTTGTAGAGGTTATAAGAATGTCTGCTTGTGAGGGATGCCATAAGAGCGCAGAGGGATGTGCGGTCTGCTCGGTTGTCGGCGGCAAAAAGACACACACTCTTTATGCAAAAAATAAAGTTAACGCAAAGACGGGCGACAGGGTGGAGCTTTCCGCTTCAAGCGGCAAAATGCTGTTTTATGCTTTCTCTGTTTTCGTGCTTCCTGTCATTTCCGCTATCGCGTTATATCTCTTGTCGTCTCTTGCTTTTGACGGATTTTATCCGTATCTTTTTGCCCTGTTGGGTGTAGTGGCGGTTTTTGCCGTTTTAGCATTTATGAACCGAAAAGCAGAGAAGAATATCGACACCGAGATCGTTAAAATCGTAAATAATATGGGGGGCAATGAATAAATTTTTTCATTGCAGAAATTATATAAATGTCAAATAAAATTAATGTGAACAAGGAAAAAAAGTGGATCATCAAAAGCGATGAAAGCAAAAGCTTTGTTGATGACATCAAAAAACTATCGGAAGAATTGAATGTCGATTTTATAATCGCGCAGCTTCTTTATAACCGTGGCTACAAGACCTCGTTTGATGCAAAAGCCTTTTTGAATAGCGAGAACGAGTTCTTTTTCGACCCCTTCACACTCAACGATATTGAGAAGGGCGTTGAGAGAATAAAAAAGGCAATAGACTCGAATGAAAAGATTACCGTATACGGAGATTATGACGTAGACGGTGTCACTTCTGTATGTACTATGTGTCTTTATCTGCGCTCTAAGGGCGCTAATGTTGATTATTACATACCTAACCGTTGCGGAGAAGGCTACGGTGTTTCCTGCTCGGCTATCGAAAATCTTTCCAAGGAAGGCACAACTTTGATAGTTACCGTAGATACGGGCATCACAGCAAATGAAGAAGTGGAATTTGCCGCCTCTCTCGGAGTCGATATCGTAATAACCGATCACCACGAATGCCGCGACTTGCTTCCGGATGCCGTAGCGGTAATCAATCCTCACCGCCCGGATTCAAAGTATCCCTTCTGTGAGCTTGCGGGAGTGGGAGTGGTATTTAAAGTAATATGCGCATATGAGATAGCAGTTGAGAAGCTGGACTCACAGGCTGCTGTTATGAAAATTTGCAGAGAATATGCGGATCTTATTGCCATCGGTACCATAGCTGACGTTATGCCTATAAAGTATGAAAACCGCTTGATAGTAAAAGGCGGACTGAACATTATAGAAAACCGTCCGCGCCTCGGTCTTAAAGCTCTTTTTAACGTGATATCCGACCGCTCGGATTATAAGTCCGGTTCATCTAAAAAGCACTCAAAGCATACCAAGATAACATCGGGCTACATAGGATATACGATAGCACCCCGCTTGAATGCGGCAGGAAGAATAAGAAGCGCGTCTCTTGCGGCAGAGCTTTTTCTTACCGATGACGAGAAGTATGCGGAGAAGCTTGCGCTTGAGCTTTGCGAGGCGAATTTAGAGCGTCAGAACGAAGAAAACAGTATAATGAAGCAGGCGTATGCTAAAATCGACGAGGAACACGATTTCGCTCATGATAAGGTGATCGTTCTGGATGCTGACGATTGGCATCACGGTGTTATAGGAATAGTTGCTTCAAGAATAACCGAGAAGTACGGTTTGCCGAGCATACTCCTTTCCTTTGACGGATGCGATCCCAATATGCACCGTGACGATGATATAGCAAAAGGCTCGGGCAGAAGCATAAAGGGAATGAATCTTGTCGACGCCCTTGTCAACAGTAAGGATTTCCTCGTTAAATACGGAGGACACGAGCTTGCCGCAGGACTCAGCGTTACACGAGGTCAGCTTGAGGGCTTCAAGAGACAGATAAACGCTTATGCGAGCGAAATGCTTGACGAAGAGGCAACAGTTCCTACGTTTGAAGCCGACTGTGAAATAGATTTCTCGTCTGTTACTCTTGATATGGCGGAGAAGGTTCAGCAGCTTGAGCCGTTTGGTGTTGAAAATCCCGTCCCTGTCTTTGTGCTGCGCTCTGCCGTAGTTGTCGAGTGCGTGCCTATGAGCGGAGGAAAGCATACACGAATAACTCTCGGCGGCGGAAGGAACAAGACTTATACAGCCATCTTCTTCTCGCATAGCCCTGCGCAGCTTAATCTGTTCGTCGGCGACATTGTTGACGTTATGTTCAATCTTGATATCAATGAGTGGGCAGACAGAAAGAACGTACAGCTCATTTTGAAGGATATAAGACCGTCAGAGGAAGCCAAAAAAATCGAAATAAACGATAAACAGCGCTTTGACGAGATATGGAACGGCGCAAGATTTTCTCCCGAGGAGAATATAGTTCCCACACGTGACGATTTTGCAGTTGTATATAATCTCGTTCGCGCTTCGGTACGTTCGGGTGTTGACAGTCTGAGTCATAAATCTATACTTTCAAGTCTTTCTAAGCTTTCGAGTAACAACAGTATAAATTACGTAAAACTGAAATTTATAATCAGAATATTACAGGAGCTTAATCTTCTTGGAATAGAAGAGGTAAGCGACGAGCTTTATCATTTTAAGCTTCACTTTACCAAAACAAAAACCGATTTGGAAAAATCAAATTTGCTCAGACGCTTGCGTTTGCAGCAAAAACAAGCTTGAGGAAAATATGAACGGATTTAAAGATTTGCTCGACACCTTAGAAAGTAAGGGCAAAAAATACGATATAGATAAAATAAAAAGCGCATACGAATATGCAGATATGCTTCACGCGGGGCAAAAAAGACAAAGCGGTGAGGCATATATATCTCATCCTATAGCCGTAGCGCAAATAGTGGCGTCTCTCGGTCTTGACACCGACTCTATATGCGCCGCGCTTTTGCACGATACTGTGGAGGATTGTGCCGACAAGACCGACCTTCAGGAAATTAAAAAGCGCTTTGGTGAGGATGTCGCGCTTATAGTTGACGGACTTACCAAAATAGTATATATGCAGCTTGAGGACAAGGAAGAAGCACATATAGAAAACATAAGAAAAATGCTCCTCGCAATGTCGAAGGACATTCGTGTTATCTTCATAAAGCTCTGCGACCGCTTGCATAATATGCGCACGCTTTCCGCAAAAAACGATGAGAAAAGACGTGTAATAGCATTAGAGACAATGTATCTCTACGCTCCTCTCGCACACCGTCTCGGTATGCAGAAGATAAAGCACGAGCTTGAAAATTTAGGCCTTATGTACCTCGATCCCATAGGCTATGAAGAAGTCACAAAAAGTATCGAAAGAAAGTTTGGCCTTACCTCTGACTTTATCGAAAACGCAAAAGAACAGATATCTCAAAAGTTGAACGAAAACAATATAAAATTCGAGCTTTCCGGAAGAGTAAAAAGCGTTTACAGCCTGTATAGAAAGATGTACGATCAAAACAAAAATTTTGATGATATCTTCGATTTTTACGCTCTGAGAGTCATTGTAAATACAGAGCTTGAATGCTATACGGTTCTTGGCTTGATACATGAGCTTTTCCATTCTGTTCCGGGAAGATTCAAGGATTATATATCAACCCCCAAGCCGAATATGTATCAATCCTTGCACACGACTGTCATCAGCCGTCACGGTATTCCGTTTGAGGTGCAGATAAGGACCTTCAGTATGCACGAGATAGCCGAATACGGTATAGCGGCGCATTGGAAATATAAATCGGGAGAAAAGGCAAGCGAGGAATTGGACGAAAAGATCCGTTGGGTCTCTCAGATGGTTGAGAATGATGAAAATATGCATGACCCAGACGAATTTATGCGCTCCTTCAAGACCGATATATTCCGTGACGAAACATTCGTATTTACACCTAAAGGAGATGTTGTATCTCTGCCTCTCGGCGCTACAGTCATAGACTTTGCCTATGCTATTCATACGCAGGTCGGAAATAAGATGACAGGCGCGAGAATAAACGGAACCATAGTTCCTATCGACAGAGTGCCTCAGATGGGAGATGTCGTTGAGATCATCACTTCATCGTCGTCAAAGGGACCGAGCCGAGACTGGATGAAGATAGTAAAGACATCCGAGGCTCGAAACAAAATACGTCAATGGTATAAGAAAGAAAAACGCGCAGAGAATATTGCGGTCGGAAAACAGGAAATAGAGCGCGAGGTAAAGCATTACGGCAGAAGCTATACCGACGAGGAATTCAAGCAGATAGTCGCAAATGTTGCCGCGCGTGTCGGTATTGGAGACACAGACGACTTTTATAATGCGATAGGCTACGGAGGAATGAGCGTCAGCCGCCTGTCCGTCAGACTTCGCGATGAGTTTGACAGAATTGTAAAAGCGCCTGTTTCTGACAGTGTTGATGAGATCAAGGTCTCACAAAGACCTGTGAGCTTCAAGAACAGTAACGGAATAGTAGTAGACGGAGATGTTGACTGCCAGGTCAAATTTGCGCGTTGCTGCAATCCTTTGCCCGGTGATGATGTAATAGGCTTTATCACAAAGGGCTACGGAATTTCAATACATCAGAAAAGCTGTCCCAATGCGATAGCGGGAATATCTAATCCCGAGCAGAAGGACAGATGGATAAAGGCAAGCTGGGAAAATGAGTTTGTCACACGCTCGGGCAACGATATTTATGAAGCTAACTTACAGCTCAATGTTGAAAACCGTATAGGAATTCTTGCGGATATTTCCACCACTCTTGCCGAAATGAAGGTCTCTATTCTGGGCATTTCAACACAGATGAAGGACGCAGGCTCCAGTGCGCTTATCCAGCTTACTGTAGGCTGTAAGAACGTAAGCCATTATAAATCCATAGTTTCGAGACTTAAGGCTATACCCGCCGTCTATGACGTAACAAGAGGATTTACTAATTAATTAAAATTTAGGAGTTTTTATGATAGCTGTATTACAAAGGGTATTAAAGGCTACCGTTTATGCGGATCATGAGTTCAGCGGAAAGGCTGACAAGGGGCTTTTTATCCTTTTGGGAGTTGAAAAGGGCGATACCGAAAACGACGCTTTTTTACTTGCGGAAAAAATTTCAAAGCTACGTATTTTTTCCGATGAAAACGATAAAATGAATTTGTCGGTCAAGGATATTGACGGGGAAGTGCTGGTAGTATCCAATTTTACCTTAAATGCGAATTATGCTCACGGAAACCGCCCCGACTTTCTTAATGCCGCGTCTCCCGATGAGGCAGACAAATTGTACGAGCATTTTGTCTCTCTTATGAAAGAGAGAGTCCGTCATGTAGGAACGGGAAAATTCGGCGCCTATATGCAGATAGATATGTCGGCAGACGGACCTATTACCATAGTTATGGATTCCGCAAAGCTCAAAAAGGGGAAAGCACAATGATCTTGAGAATTGAGGGCGATATAAACCGTTATTATGTGCAGACCCTGTGCCTTCTCTTTTTCAAGGGGGCAAAGTTTTCTCAGGACGAGCAGCCGGGGCCCGATGTGGTAGAAGCAGATGTTTCTGTATACACAGGTGAGGATAATCTCGTTTATTCACATGCCAAGTTTCAGCTCGGAGATAAAATTGCCGAGGGTGACGGAATAGCCGATCCCTCTCAGGTAGTGAACTGTACCCCTATGCGCCTAAATAAGCTTGCGGTGGGAAGGGCGGTCTTTGAAGCGGGAAAGCAGTTCTGCTCCTGCATTACTCCATGGGGAATACTTACAGGTGTAAGACCGTCGAAGGTAGCAAGCGAGTTTTTGCTCAGCGGTAACGGAGTGCGTAGCACAAGACAAATATTACGGGATGAGTATTTTGTAAATCCCAAAAAAGCGGCACTTGCCGTTTCGGTTGCCGCTACAGAGCTTAAACTCACAAGAAAGCTGCCGAAAAATTTGTGCAGTGTCTATATTTCTATCCCGTTCTGCCCCACAAGATGCGCTTATTGCTCCTTTGTATCATATACCTCGGAAAGACTTCTTTCACTGATAGACGATTATTTGAAAATGCTGTATCTTGATATAGACAATATATTTTCAATAATACGTCAGCTCGGCTTAAAGGTCGCTACCGTCTATATAGGAGGCGGAACCCCTACAGTGCTTTCTCCTGTTCAGCTTGAGGCATTATTGAGAAGGATAAGCGAAAATATAGATACAGGCGCGCTTATGGAATATACAGTGGAGGCAGGCCGTCCCGATACCATAACCGAGGAAAAATTGAGAATAATTAAGGATTACGGTGCAAGCCGTATAAGTGTCAACACACAGACCTTGAACGATGATATTTTAAAGGCAATAGGCAGACGGCATACAGTTGAGGATTTCTACCGAGCATATGATATTGCGAGAAAGGTAGATGTGGGAGACATCAATGTAGATTTAATTGCGGGATTGCCCAACGATAGCTTTGCGAGCTTTTCAAATTCGGTCGATAAAATAATATCGCTTGCGCCCGAAAATTTGACAGTACATACATTTTCCGTGAAAAACTCGGCAGACCTGAAAAAGAACAGTGAAGGAATATACGATATTTCAGAGGACACCGCTTCAAAATGTGTTGAATATTCGCAGATAAAAACTAAGCTTGCAGGCTATAAGCCTTATTATATGTACCGCCAGAAGAACACCGTCGGTAATCTTGAAAACGTAGGATACTGCCTTGACGGAAAAGCGGGAATGTACAATATTTTTATGATGGAAGAACTGCACAGTATTTTTTCCGTCGGTGCAGGCGCTGTAACGAAATTGGTTGATTTTAAACGCCCGACAGAGGGCAGCTCTAAAATCAGAAGAATATTTACCCCTAAATATCCATATGAATATTTAAGGGATGCCGAAAAAATTCGTTTGGGAGATGCAGAAAGCGGTGTTCCGCCGCTCTTTGAAAGAATAGCGGATTTTTATTTGAAAGGATGATTTTTTATGTTGAATGCAAGAACTTCTTTTTCGGGAGAAGAGGACAAAAGAGCCTATGTTGCGGAATGTGAAAAGAAATTCGAGCATGCGCTCGATTGTGCGGTGGAGAAGATAATATCTGCCGAAAGCAACCGCATTATCACGCTCTCGGGTCCTTCCTGCTCCGGAAAAACAACTACTGCAAACAAAATTGTCTCTGAATTTGAAGAAAGAGGCAAAAGAGTTCACGTAATTTCAATAGACGATTTTTATTATGACAGAGACTATCTGATAAAACAGGCAGAGAAGAACGGAACAAATCTGGATTTCGATTCTGCCGAAACTATCGACCTTGATGAGCTTGAAATGACGATAGAATCTATTTTTTGCGAGGACTCGGTAAAAATTCCCGTTTTCGATTTCAAATCGGGAAAAAGAATAAAAGAAAAGGAATTTATTCTCGACGACAAGGATATTTTTGTTTTTGAGGGTATACAGGCAGTATATCCCGAGGTCACACGCCTTTTTAAAGCGCATCCGTATTTCAGCGTTTTTGCATATGTGTGCGAGGACTTGAAGGTCGGAGATCATATATATGAGAAGAATACGGTAAGATTTTTCAGACGGCTTGTAAGAGACTATAATTTCAGAAACGCTACTCCCGAATTTACCTTTAAGCTTTGGGAGAGCGTAAGGCAAAACGAGGAACGCAACATACTTCCTTTTGCAGATGATTGCGACGTGCTTCTGAATTCTTTGATGCCCTATGAAATAAATATGCTGAAGCCATACCTCGTGCCGCTTCTGTCCGAGATCGCGGAAAGCTCGGTACATTTCGCATACGCATCCGAAATGCTCGAAAAGCTCGAAGCGCTTGAGGTGATATCAAGAGAATATATTCCTTCAAACTCCGTATACAGAGAATTTCTCGGATAATACTTAAATACGGAAAATAAAACTATCTTATCCGAAAGGGGTATTATGAAGCAAAACGATCTCCCGTCCACAAAGGAAAAAACAGAAAGAAAGCTATTGCTTTCGGGAGTCTTGGTGCTCGCACTTGCGAACATCTTGGGAAAAATATTCGGATTTTTATATAAAGTACCGCTCAATTCTATTTTAGGGGATGAGATGGCAAATGTCAATTCAGCATATGCCGTATATACCACGCTATATATGATATCTACTGCGGGAATTCCTGTTGCCGTCTCTGTTCTTATCTCGGAAAGCCGTGCGCGCGGAAGCAAGAGAAATGTTCTTGGAATATACAATGTCTCGATGACCGCACTGTCTCTTATAGGATTTGTCGGTACCTTGATAATGATTTTTACGGCAGGCCCTATTTCACGCAACAACTCGGACGGGGATTCCTTTCTCTGTCTTTGCGCGATAGCGCCTGCTTTGCTTTTTATCGCAATATCAAGCGTTTACAGGGGTTATTTTCAAGGCTTTGGCATAATGACTCCAACGGCAGTTTCTCAGATAATAGAATCCTTCGGCAAACTGATAATAGGGTTCGGAGCGGCATATATCTCTATGACTGTCTATAACAAGAGCGCTTCTGCTGCGGCTGCGTTTTCTATCATTGGCGTGACTGTCGGTATAGCTATAGGAACTCTGTATCTTTTCTTTGCTAAAATATATTACGAAAAGAAAGGGCTTCTTTCTTTTTCTTGCCAAATTGACAAGGATGAAAAAGAAAATACAAAAGCGCTTCTTCATAAAATTCTTAAAATAGCATTGCCTATTGCATTGACATCGGCTGTTCTGAGCTTCGCTTCTCTTATTGATGCTCAGCTTATGCGCCCGTTGCTTGCGGATTTTTATAATGATGCCGAGTATGCAAAGGCACTTTACTCGGATTATTCAACAGGCGCCGTAACTATGTTCAATATGCCGATAATTCTTATCTCACCTATCGCTTGTACGATAGTGCCCTTTATTTCTTCCGCTATGGCGAAAGGGAAAAGGGAAGAAGCAAATACCCTTATGAGCTCTTCCTTGCGAATGACGTCCATAATTGCTATGCCATGTGCTTTAGGACTTTCGGCGCTTGCTTCTCCTATTCTGGAGCTTGTGTTCAGAGGGGACTCGGATATGGCGCTCCATTCCGGAAAACTACTCTCCTTGCTTGCTCTGTCAGTTTTCCTCGTCGGTATGCTATCCTTTACCAACGCAATTTTGCAGGCAAACCATCTTGAGAAAAAACCTATTATTTCGATGCTTTTCGGAATTGCCGTAAAATTAGCCGCCTCATTTTTCTTTATAGGAAGGTTTGGAGAAATAGGCGCTCCTATAAGTACTTTCATGTTCTATCTCACTGTAGTTGTATTTAACTTTATATTTGTCATAAAGGATATAGGTATAAGACCGAGTATTACAGACGCGTTTTTGAGACCGCTTATCGCATCACTCCTTTGCGCCGTTTCCGCGCTCGGAATTTATAAGCTCATATTCGAAAAGGCAGGGCTTACGCTTTCGGTTATGGTATCTATCGGTCTTGCGATAGTAGTTTATATTATTGCGGTGTTCCTCTTTAAGTGCATCAAAGAAGAGGATATTATCCTCTTGCCGCACGGTACTTCCATAGTAAAAGCTCTGAAAAAAACAAAGCTGATAAGGTGATGTTTTTAAAAAGGCGCGCCTGTTTTTGCATAAAAGTAACACGCATACAGAAAGCGCTTACATTGGTCGTTGATGCTTTTGATGATAAGTAATTGAAAAACCGTGAAAAAGATTGTTAAAACGCAAACAAAAAACCATTTTTTGTCAAGAAAAGTGCGTGTTAATGGGTAAATTAGCCAAAAAAATTAAAAAAAGTTAAGATATTTCATAAAAACTATTGAAAATATCAAAAAACAGTGCTATAATATGTTCATAAAATCTTTTAAAAAGAAAGGTGTAAAAAAATGAACAAGACTCAGTTGATCGATGTAGTTGCAAAAGAGACAAATTTGAAGAAGAAGGATGCAGAGGCTGCTGTAGGCGCAACACTTGCGGCAATCGCAGATGCGCTCGCTGACGGTGATAAGGTTCAGCTTATCGGATTCGGTACATTTGAAGTTAAAGAAAGAGCTGCAAGAGAGGGTCACAACCCCTTCACAGGCGAGAAGATCAAGATCGCTGCTTCCAAGCATGTTTCCTTCTCCGCAAGCAAGGCACTTAAAGACAACCTCAACAAATAATGCGCTTAGACAAATATCTGAAGGTATCCAGAATTATTAAGCGCCGTACTGTAGCTAATGACGCGTGTGACGCATCTCATGTTACGGTTAACGGGAAGCCTGCCAAAGCGTCATATGATGTCAAGGAAAATGATATTATAGAGGTCAGCTTTGGCTCGCGTTCCGTTAAAGTGCGTGTGCTTGCCATTAAGGAAAGCACTAAAAAAGCGGATGCCGAAGAGATGTACGAAGTTATCTCTTAAGTTCTAATATCCAAGTAATATATGCAGAGTTCTCTGCATATATTTTTTTTACGGCAAAAAGAATTTTTGGAGGATATTATGGAAAACAATTTACAGAACGAAAGCAAGAAGCACAACATTATTATGAATAATGCGTCCGAGCTTTTTATTGAAGGTGTCAATGAAGTGTTGAATTTTGACGAGACTCTTATTTCGATTATTACCCCTCTCGGAGAACTGAGCATTGAAGGAAACGAGCTGCGCATTACAAAATATCTTATGCATAGCGGGGAGATGTGTGTTCTCGGCAAAATTACAGCGCTCATATATTCGCAAGTCAAGCCTGAGACTAAAAAGGGACTTTTTTCTAAGCTGTCGAGGTAAAGCTATGTATGTTTCAATGTCTGAGCTTTCGAAAATGTTTTTGTATTCAATATTGCTTGGCTTTTTTCTCGGAGCTGTCTATGACCTTGTAAGACTTTCCAGAATAGCTGTGGGAATTAAATACGACACAAGCGAAAGCTCCAAATACGCTTTCGGAAAATATGCGCTTATAGGACGCTTTTTTCATCTTGAAGAAAAAAAGGCAACTCATAAAAAAGAATTCTTTTTGTCTTCTTTTATATTTTTGGGCGACATAGTTTTTTGCCTTTTTTCTTCGGTTGCGATAGCTATATTCATATATCATTTCAATAACGGTGAATTCAGAGCCTTCGTTCTGTTCGGTGCAATACTCGGCTTTCTTACATATTATTTCACTCTTGGGAAAATAGTTATATATCTGTCCGAAAGAATTGTTTTTGTATTCAAGCTCGCCTCTCTTTATATCCTTTTCTTCATTTTCTTTCCTTTTCATTTCCTTTTTTGCAAAATAAGTCGTATAATTTGGATAATAATTCAAAAAAACATCTTGATTATCAGAAAACTATATGATATAATGTATATAAGCTTTTATTCAAAAAGATGTAAAAGAGAAATTTTGTCTCAGGCATCGTTTGGATTTCTTGCGGAATATTTAAAAGCAAAGGGAGGTAAAATATGAAAAACAGGCGATACGGAAATTTATCACTCAAAATGGCAGTTGCTTGTTTTGTGGTTTTTGCCCTCCTTGCAGTAGCCGCTATGCAGATGAAATTCAACGATGTCAAGGATAAGCACAAGAAGCTGCAACAAGAAATAGCGCTTCTTGAGGAGTCGGTAAATGACTTGGAAAATCAGCTTGCCTTGCCTTTTGACGATGAGTATGTCGAGCAGGTGGCGAGAGAAAAGCTCGGCTTGTGCTATCCCGATGAAGTTATAATAGAAAGTAATTTAAACTGATTACCGCATTTTGCATTATCCGCAGATGCGGTTTTTTTCTTTTTAAAGCTTTTTCAGGTATTAAAATCTGCTTTAAAGCTTATAATAAAACATAAAGCAGATAGGGGAGAAGCTATGAAAAAAGAAAAGAATGATTTTGCAGAATACCTTTTTCACGAAGGCACAAATTGCAGAAGCTATGAATACCTCGGCTGTCATTTTGAAGAAGCTAAAGAGGGCTCATATAAATATGTTTTTCGCACCTGGGCACCTAATGCGCTCCATGTAGAGTTGGTGGGAGACAGCTTCGGTTGGGAAAACGGAGTATATCTTGAAAGAGTTTCAGATAAAGGTATATGGGAAGTATATGTGGAGACAGAGAACTCCCTTGAAAATACACGCTACAAATTTAAAATATGGACAGATTTTACTTATACCTACAAGGGTGACCCTTATGCCTTTTATTCGGAGGGCGGCAGAAGCGGAGCTTCAATTGTCTGTCATAAAAGTAAATTTGATTGGCAGGATGAAGCGTGGCTTGAAATGCGGCGGCAAAATATAAGCAGAGACGGACATTATCTGCCTGTTCCCATAAATATATACGAGCTTCATTTCGGTTCTTTTGTACGTAAGCCGAACGGTGAATACATTTCCTATTCCGAAATGGCTGATATCCTTATTCCGTATGTGAAGTATATGGGATATACGCATATAGAATTGATGCCTATTGCAGAGCATCCCTATGACGGCTCATGGGGGTATCAGATATGCGCTTTTTATGCTCCTACCTCGCGCTTCGGCTCGCCTGATGATTTTCGCCTGTTTATCTCACGTATGCACAGGGCGGGCATCGGTGTGATACTCGACTGGGTTCCCGCTCATTTTCCTAAGGATGAGTGGGGCTTATACGAGTTTGACGGCAGACCGCTTTATGAGTATCAGGGAAGCGACAGAATGGAGTCGAAGTCCTGGGGAACACGCTTTTTTGACCTTGGCAGAGAAGAGGTGCAGAGCTTTCTTGTATCAAACGCAATATATTGGTTTTCCGAATTTCACATAGACGGATTGCGGGTAGATGCGGTGGCATCGATGCTCTATCTCGATTATGACAGAATGCCGTGGGAATGGATACCCAACATATACGGAGGAAAGGAAAATCTTGAGGCGGTCGCCTTCTTGCAAAAACTGAACAGTAAGGTCTTTGAGCTTTTTCCTGATGTTCTTATGATAGCCGAGGAATCTACCGCTTGGCATGCCGTCACCAGACCAACGTCAGACGGAGGGCTTGGCTTTAATTTGAAGTGGAATATGGGATGGGCAAACGACTTTTTTCATTATATCTCGCTTGATCCCATATACAGAAAGTATCATCACAATGCCTTGAACTTTCCTATAATGTACGCATTTTCGGAAAACTATGTTCTTCCTATTTCTCATGATGAGGTCGTTTACGGAAAAGCATCCTTCATAGGAAAATTTTTCGGCAGCTACGATGATAAATTCAGACAGTTCAGAGCAGCACTCGTTTTTATGATGACCTTCCCGGGCAAAAAAATGATCTTCATGGGCAACGAGTTCGCTCAGTTTTCGGAATGGAATTATGCGCATAGTCTTGAATGGTTTATGCTTGACTTCGACACACATTACAATGCGCGCGAGTTCGTTGCGGCACTTAACCGCTTTTATCTATGCTCACACGCCCTGTGGGAGCTGGATTTTGAGAACGAGGGCTTTGAATGGATATATCCCGATGAAAATGAAGGTAATTTTTTGGCTTACAGGCGGTTTTCTTCATCGGGTGAGGAGTTGATATGTCTCGTCAGCTTTTCGGGTACGGATAACAAAAATATAAGAGTCAGAGTAAACGGGGACTGCTCTTACCGTTATGTTTTTGAAACAAATAACATTCACTTTGCGCAAGGTGATTTGTTAAAGCTCAATTCAGATGAATACGGCACATATATAGAAACAGACCTGCCTTCAATGTCTGCTATAATCATAAGAAGAGAAGAAAAAATATAGGATGAAAGCTATGCATTATTCCTTCCGTTTTTTCATATATTTATTTTGAATAATATAAAATGGAGGAGAAATGCTTTACTATAAAAAGGAAATAATAGCTATGCTGCTCGCAGGAGGACAGGGAAGCCGCTTGTATGATTTAACAAAGCAGACCGCCAAGCCGGCGGTGAGCTTTGGCGGAAAATACAGGATAATCGACTTTCCTCTTTCCAATTGCATAAATTCGGGAATAGATACGGTAGGCGTCTTGACACAGTATCAGCCACTTGCTCTGAATGAATATGTGGGGAACGGCGCCCCTTGGGGTCTTGACCGTTCGAGAGGCGGCTTGAGCGTTCTTCCGCCCTATCAGGACAATGCACATTCCGATTGGTACAAGGGAACGGCAAACGCTATATATCAGAATATAAATTTTATAAAAAAATACAATCCCGAATATGTTTTAATACTTTCGGGAGATCATATTTATAAAATGAATTATGCTGATATGCTGTCATCACACAAAAGGAATAATGCAGTCTGCACGGTGGCGACCGTTACAGTGCCAAAAGAAGAAGCGAGTCGATTCGGTATTTGTAATACAAGCCCCGACGGAAGCATATGTGAGTTTGAAGAAAAACCTAAAAGACCGAAAAACAATCAAGCTTCAATGGGTATTTACATATTCAATACAAAAACCTTGATTGAATATTTGGAAAAGGATGAGGAGGATGTGACATCCGCAAATGATTTTGGGAAAAATATCATTCCGGCCCTGCTAAAGAATAAAGAGGCTGTTTTTGCATATAAGTTCAGGGGATATTGGAAGGACGTCGGAACGATAAAGAGCCTCTGGGAAGCGAATATGGACCTCTTGGGAGACAGAAATCTGCTCAATTTTTCCGACAGGGACTTCAGGATATATTCGAGAAATATGGCGCGACCTCCGCTTTTCATCGGAGAGAAAGCGAAAATAGTAAGCTCTATGATATCCGAGGGCGGAAGAATAAACGGAACCGTCGTTAATTCCGTGCTTTCGGGAGGCGTTACCGTAGAAGAGGACGCCGAGATCTATAATTCCGTAATTATGTCCGATGTCACAGTAAAAAAAGGCGCAAAGATTTATTATGCCGTCATTGACAGTGATTCTTGCGTAGGATGCAATTGTATTGTAGGAGATAAAAATGCCGATAAGAACAGTATAGTAGTTTTGCCAAAGGACAGTAATATAGAAGGCGCAGTGTGATAATAAAATATTTGGCGGTATTGTATATCGCCCTATATTAAATTAAAAGCGTTCAGGACAAGCGCTTCAGCTTAATAAATTGGGAGAGATTCTTATGAAAATTATGTATGTTGCGAGCGAAGCCGCGCCCTTTGCGGCAAGCGGAGGACTCGGTGATGTTATGGGCGCATTGCCCGCCGCAGTTAAAAAAACGGACAAAGAGAGCGAGATATCGGTAATTCTTCCGCTATACAGTGTCATTGAAGATGAGTACAGAGAAAAAATGAAAAAGGTCTCTGAATTCAATTTTTATCTTTCATGGAGATTTGTATATTGCGGAATATATCAACTGAAACATAATAATGTTCAGTACTTTTTCGTAGATAACGAGTATTATTTCAAGCGTAAATTTATTTACGGAGATTTTGATGACGGCGAGAGATTTGCCTATTTTTCCTGTGCTGTCATAGAATTTATGCTTCATAGCGGTAACATACCCGATATATTGCATGCGAACGATTGGCAAAGTGCTTTGTCGGTAATATATTTAAAAACAAAGTATAAGGACAACGAGAGCTTGCAGAATATAAAGACCGTCTTTACTATTCATAATATTGAATATCAGGGCAAGTACGGTATGAATATTTTGGGAGACGTGTTTTCTCTTGATGATAAATATAAAAGCATACTTGAATTTAACGGAGAAATAAATCTTTTAAAGGGCGCTATTGTGTGCGCTGACAAGCTGACAACGGTAAGCCCGACCTATGCAAAGGAGCTGAAGGAAAGCTATTTCGCATTCGGACTTGAAAATATAATAAATATGTACAGTGATAAGATGTGCGGAATTATTAACGGAATAGATGAAAAATACTTTTCTCCGTCAAATTCCGAGGAGCTTTTAAAGTCATATAATTCTGTCACCTACAAGAAAGGCAAGGCAGAGAACAAGCTTGCATTGCAAAAGGATATGGGCCTTGAGCAGAACGAGAGGATACCTTTAATAGCAATGGTAACGCGCCTGACAAAAGCAAAGGGCATAGAGCTTGTCTTGCACGTGCTTGATGAGCTTCTATGTGAAAATGTTCAGTTTGTTATTTTGGGTACGGGAGAAAGGGAGTATGAGGATATACTCTCCGATGTTTGCGGTCGTTATGAAAAGAAAGCAAGGGCAATAATAAAATTTGACAGAGCCTTATCAAAAAGACTTTATGCTTCGTCGGATATTTTTCTTATGCCTTCAAAAAGCGAGCCATGCGGACTTGCGCAGATGGTGGCATGCAGATACGGCTCTCTGCCTGTAGTGCGCGCAGTCGGCGGACTCTATGATACAATAATTCCGCATGGCGAAGAAAATTCAAACGGCTTCGTATTCGAAAATTTCAATGCGCACGAAATGCTTTTTAAAATCAAAGAGGCTATTTCCTTATACGAAAACGAAAAGGAGTGGAGCGCTTTGGTTAAAAGAGCGATGAAAAGCGATTTTACATGGAAGCCTTCTGCCGAAAAATATATGGATATTTACCGTGAATTGAATTCTTAATAGAAAGAAAAGAGAACTATGAATAATAAACCGAGTAAAAACGATATGAAAGAAAGAAGAAAGAAAACAGTAGTTTCCTCAGAGGAATTGCGAAAAAAAATAGAAAACAAGCTTTTTTCGAGAGGTGTTACATCTCCCGAGAAGGCAACGGCTGAGCAATTGTATCACGCAACCGTTTATGCGATGAAGGATATAATAAGCAAAAACAGAAGCGCCTTCAAAAAAAGAATAGCGGCATCCGAAGGGAAAAAGGTATGCTATCTGTGTATGGAATTCCTTATAGGACGCTCATTAAAGAACAATGCGATAAACCTCGGTATTTATGAAGACCTGTGTGAGATATTAAAGGGATACGGACATACCTTTGATGAGGTATTTTCCTGTGAGGCAGACCCGGGGCTTGGTAACGGCGGTCTCGGACGTCTGGCGGCTTGCTTTATGGACTCACTCTCCAGTCTTGATTATGCGGCAGACGGATATTCCTTATGTTATGAAAACGGGCTTTTTCGTCAGAGACTTGTGGACGGAGAACAGGTAGAAATTCCGGATACATGGCTTAAGGACGGAGGTGCCTGGCTATATCCGCATCCCGAAAAAAGCGTCTCCGTTCGATTTGGCGGACGGATAGAAGAAGTCTGGGAAAACGGCTCTATGAAGGTGTTACACACCGAATATGACGAGGTGAGAGCCGTCCCGTGTGATTATATGGTCGTAGGCGCGCAGACCGATGCGACAAATATAATACGCTTGTGGCGGGCGAAGGAAAGCTATACCGCAACAAAGGGCTATTCTTCGCAGGGTAATTATATAAAAGCAATGCAGGAAAAAATGAATGCGGAGGAAATAACAAGACAGCTATATCCACCCGACAATCACGATGAAGGTAAGCTCTTGCGTTTGACACAGCAATATTTTCTTGTTTCTGCCTCGTTACAAAGTATAATAAATGATTATTTTTATACAAACGGATCGCTCTCTAATTTCGAAAACAAGATAGCTATCCATATAAATGACACTCATCCCGCGCTTTGTATTCCCGAGCTTATGCGAATACTTATGGATATATATTCGTATAGCTGGGAGGATGCGTGGAGTGTTGTTACAAGGTCTGTGACATACACAAACCATACAGTAATGCCCGAGGCGCTTGAATGTTGGCGCATAGATCTCTTCAAAATGAAGCTTCCGAGAATATTTTCGATAGTTTCGGAGATAAACGAAAGGTTTTGCGCAGACCTCTGGAAGCTGTATCCGGGAGACTGGGACAGAATTTCAAGAATGGCTATAGTTTCGGGCGGTCAGATAAAAATGGCTAATCTGAGTGTGGTAGGCGCTCATACAGTGAACGGTGTTTCCAAGCTTCACAGTGAGATTTTGAAGAAAAGCGTATTTAAGGATTTTTACAAGAAAAGTCAGTGGAAATTCACAAATGTTACAAACGGAGTCTTTCACAGAAGATGGCTTCAGTCGGCTAATCCGCTTTTGTGCGAGCTTTTAGACGAATATATAGGAGACGGATATATAAATGACCCAAGTGAGCTTGGAAGGCTTGAAGCCTTTGTAAATGAAGGTCAGGTATTGGATAAGCTTGCCGATGTGAAGCATAAAAACAAAGAACGGTTTGCAGAATACGCCGAGAAAAAAACAGGCAGAATAATTGACCCGAATTCTCTTTATGACGTGCAGATAAAAAGAATGCATGAATATAAGCGTCAGCTTTTGAATGCTCTGAAAATCATTTCTATATATAATGACATCTGCGAGGATCCGAATTCGGATATCACACCTCAAACATTCATTTTCGGCGCAAAGGCGGCGCCCGGATATTATATGGCAAAGCAGCTCATAAAGCTGATATATTTTATAGGAAAAGAGCTTGAAGGCAATCCTCTGTCAAAGGACAGAATAAAAGTAGTTTTTATGGAGGATTACAATGTCAGTATGGCTGAGATGCTTATTCCTGCCGCCGATATAAGCGAGCAGATATCCCTTGCGGGAAAAGAGGCAAGCGGAACCGGTAATATGAAGCTTATGATGAACGGCGCATTGACATTAGGTACGTTAGACGGGGCGAACGTAGAAATCTTCGATGCGGTATCCGAAGAAAACATTTATATTTTCGGCTTGAACACCGCGGAAGTGGAGGAGCTGTGGAGAAACGGCTACGATGCGCGTGAGTATTACAGAGCCTCCGAAAAGCTTCGCCTCGCAGTTGACAGACTTTATTATAATCTGGGCGGAGAAAACTTTTCTCATATAGCAGATTATCTGATAAACAGCTCAAATAACGTTTCCGACCCATATATGTGCTTAGCTGATTTCGATTCTTACCGATATAAATACGCTATGGCGTTAAAGGACTACTCAGACAAAAAGGAATGGAACAAAAAATCTCTCATAAATATAGCGCGTTCGGGAATTTTTGCATCAGATGTGAGTATAAAAGCGTATGCCGACAGAATATGGCATATAAAGCCTATAGGAAAAGAGTAATTTAATGGATTTCAGAATAAAAAAAGAAGCCTGCCTCTCTTGTGCGGGACAATGTCAATTTTCTTTATACGGAAAAAAGAGCGCATTTACGACCGCTTTTAATTCAGGCGACAAGCTGTTATTCAGAGGATATATTCCGCGTCAGATAGGAACGCTTTCGGCTAAGCTCTCTATCATTAAGGATGATGATAAATCAAAAAAGGAAATTCCGCTTGAATGGAAAAAAAGCGAAGGCGTGTCCGATGTTTATGAAACAACATTTTCGGCAAAAGAAAAGGGGTTGTTTTTCTACCGCATAGAGCTTAAAGGAATTTTAGGTGATATCTGTACCCGAAAAAGAGGATATTACGGAGAAATGTATTTCGAGTCTTTAGAAGAAAGCTCTCCGTTTGATTTTCAGTTGACGGTATCGGATTTTAAATATCCCGAGCCTCTTTGGCTGAAGGGCGGTATAATATACCATATTTTCGTTGACAGGTTTTGCCGAAAGGGAGATCTGGCAATAAAGAAAAATGCTCTTTTGAATGAGGATTGGGACAACGGAACCCCCGAATATCCCGAGTATTTCGGAGGACACCTCGAAAATAATGTTTTCTTCGGAGGCAACCTTTACGGAATAACAGAGAAGCTTGATTATATATCCTCGTTGGGAGTAAACTGCATATATCTGAGTCCCGTATTTGAAGCCTATTCAAACCATAAATACGATACCGGCGACTATATGAAAATAGATGAAATGTTCGGCGGTGAGGAGGCTTTTGTCGAGCTTCTGAAAAAGGCTGAAGAAAAAAATATAGGTATCATCCTCGACGGTGTTTTTAATCACACAGGTGCGGACAGTATCTATTTTAATAAGTACGGAAGCTATGACAGTGTAGGCGCTTATCAGTCGAAGAAGTCACCGTATTATTACTGGTATACCTTTGATAAGTTCCCGAGCGAATACAAGTCATGGTGGGGAATAGATATACTTCCCAAGCTAAACTTAAATCATAACAAATGCAGAGATTATTTCGTGGCAGAAGGCGGAGTAATAGATTATTATTCACGTATGGGGATATCGGGAATGAGGCTTGATGTCGCAGATGAGTTGGACGATGAATTTATTAAAAGAATAAAGGATGCTCTTGCAAATAATAAAAAGGATTCCGTCCTTTACGGAGAGGTGTGGGAGGATGCGTCTAATAAGATAGCATACGAAAAACGCAAGCAGTATTATCTCGGAGACGAGTTGGACGGTGTTATGAATTATCCCTTGAGAAAGGGAATAATCGAATATATAAGATACGCAAACACCGAAGCGCTCCGTTATGCGCTTTGTGAGGTGATGCCGAACTGTCCCAAAAGAATTCTCGAGCTGCAAATGAATTTGTTAAGCACTCACGATACGGAAAGAATATTGACCGCACTCGCGGCCCCATCTTCCGAGGGGAAAACTCCCGAAGAACTTTCGAAATTCAAATTGCCGCAGGCAGAATATGAAAGAGGCATCAGACTTCTTAAAATCGCTTATATCATACTCGCTACCTTGCCGGGCATTCCCGTAATATTTTACGGCGATGAGGCAGGGCTTCAGGGCTACGGAGATCCCTTCAACAGAATGCCTTTTCCTTGGAAAAATATTAACGAAGAATTACTTTCCTTTTACAGAAGGATAGGCAAAATAAGAAGAAGCGAAGCTCTCTATAAAAGCTCGGAGCTTGAGCTGATATGTCTTAATAATGAACGCTTGATTTTCAAGAGAATTGGAAGAAAATATTCGGCAGTAACAATTATTAACCGAGCAGAAAGTGCTTGCAGAATTGAGTTTGATCAAGAAGCTAAGCTGCTTTTCGGCGGCAGACTTGACGGCAATTCAATAGAAATTTCGGGAGAAAGCGGCTGTATAGTAAAGGTGCCGTTATCCTCGGATATGAAAATTATATAAAAAACTGCTTCACGGGAGATAAGCTTTATATCTCGCTTGTGAAGCAGTGTTTTTTATTTCAGAAATGAATTCAGGTATTCCATTTTCGCCCTTGAAGGCTCGTCTGTATCTTTAAGCGGAAAGTCTATGCCCATGTTGTCATACTTGCTCTGACAGATTTTTTTAAACGGTAAAAGCTCGGTCTTGACAACACACTTGTGGGAAAGAGCGATTTCTTTCAGCTTCAAAATGTTTTCTTCTGTGTCATTAAGTGTAGGAATAATTACTTGTCTTAAGGTCGTTTTTATGTTTTTTTCTTCAAGAAGCTCAAGAAAATCCAAGGCAGAAGAAAGAGAACAACCTGCATTTTCATTGTATGAAATATCGTTTGTGTATTTTATATCAAGTAAAACATAGTCAACGACAGACAAGAGCTTTTCGACAGAAGGATTTAATAGGCTGCCCGATGTATCGAGACAGGTGTTTATCCTTTCCTCTTTGCAAAGAGAGAATAACTCATATGCAAATTCGGGCTGTAAAAGCGGCTCGCCGCCCGAAAGTGTAATTCCTCCGTTTTCACCGAAATACTCGCGAAAGCGCAGAACCTTTTCGAGTACCTGCTCGGGAGTATATTCCTTGCCGTCATTTACTTTCCATGTATCAGGATTATGACAGCATTTACAGCGTAAATTACAGCCTTGCAAAAATACTACAAATCTGACACCCGGACCGTCTACAGTTCCCAAGCTTTGAAAAGAATGAATACGTCCCGTCATAGTGCCTCGTGGAAGGTACGGCTGATAACCTCTCTCTGCTGCTCGCGTGAGAGCTTGTTGAAGTTTACCGCATAACCGGAAACACGGATAGTGAGATTGGGATATTCTTCGGGGTTTTCGTATGCCCTCATAAGAGTTTCTCTGTTCAATACGTTTACGTTGATATGGTGAGCATTTTTCGCAAAATATCCGTCGAGAATGCTAACGAGATTATCAACTCGCTCCTCTTCGCTCTTTCCAAGCGCGTCGGGAGTTATAGAGAATGTGTTTGAAATTCCGTCGCGGCAGTCCTCATAGCTGAGCTTAGCTACCGAGTTAAGAGATGCGAGCGCTCCGTTTTCTTCACGGTTGTGCATAGGATTAGCTCCGGGAGCAAAGGGCTCGGATGCCTTTCTTCCGTCGGGAGTAGAGCCCGTATTTTTTCCGTACATAACATTAGATGTGATAGTTAAAACAGAGAGCGTGTGCTTTGCGTTGCGGTATGTAGGAGTTTTGCGAAGCTCTGTTATAAACAGGTGAGTAAGCTCCTTGGCCAGAAGGTCAACTCTGTCATCGTCGTTTCCGAATTTTGGGAAGTCTCCTGAGGTTTCGAAGTCTGTAATGAATCCGTTATCGTCCTTTATAGGAGAAACCTTGGCATACTTAATTGCGCTGAGCGAGTCGGCGACTACAGAAAGTCCCGCAATTCCAAAAGCCATAAGACGCTCGACATCTGTATCGTGAAGCGCCATCTGTATTTTTTCATACGCATATTTATCATGCATATAGTGGATCACGTTCATCGTGTTTACATACAGATGAGACAACCACGAAATGTATATTTTGTATCTCTCAAATACAGTGTCAAAGTCTAATTTCTTCGCGTCAAGCACAGGCATTTGAGGTCCTATATGAATATCTGTCGTGGTATCATATCCGCCGTTTATGGCTATAAGCAGAAGCTTTGCCAGGTTGCAGCGTGCGCCGAAGAATTGCATCTGCTTGCCTATAGTCATAGCTGAAACGCAGCAGGCTATAGCATAGTCGTCTCCGTGATGTGGGCGCATAATATCATCGTTTTCGTACTGTATGGAGTCTGTATCTGCCGAAACCTTGGCACAGAATTTCTTGAAGCCCTCAGGGAGCTGCTGAGACCAGAGAATAGTAAGATTAGGCTCGGGGGAGGAGCCCAATGTGTAAAGCGTGTTGAGAATACGGAAGCTGCTCTTTGTTACAAGCGTTCTTCCGTCATTTCCCATTCCTCCTACAGCTTCGGTTATCCACATGGGATCTCCGCCGAAAAGCTCATTGTATTCGGGTGTACGGAGATGGCGCGCGAGACGGAGCTTGATAACGAAATCATCAAGTATCTCCTGCGCCGTTTCTTCGGTGAGTATTCCGTTTTCAATATCACGCTCTATGTAAATATCGAAGAATGTGGCTACACGTCCGAGCGACATAGCCGCGCCGTTTTGCTCTTTTATAGCGGCGAGATAAGCAAAATAAGTCCACTGAACAGCCTCTTTCGCGTTCTTTGCGGGAGCGCTTATATCAAAGCCGTACATAGCTGCCATTTCCTTAAGATAACCCAAGAATAATATCTGGCGGAAAAGCTCCTCGCTCTGCTTTATGTTATCTGCTGTGAATTCGCCCTTGTCAAGTGACGCCTTGTCCTTCTTTTTTTCTTCTACAAGTCTGTCTATACCGTAAAGCGCAACTCTGCGGTAGTCGCCTATAATTCTTCCTCGTCCGTATGCGTCGGGCAGGCCTGTGATAACATGACATCTGCGTGCGAGGCGCATCTCCTCGCTGTATGTGCGGAAAACGCCGTCATTGTGTGTTGTGCGGTAGCGGAATTCTTCCTCTATTTTGTCGCCGAGCTTGTATCCGTATGCGGCGCATGCCTGACGCGCCATTCTTATTCCGCCAAATGGATTTACGCCTCTTTTCAAAGGGCTGTCGGTCTGCAATCCGACGATTATCTCATTATCCTTATCAACATATCCGGGCGCATAGCTTGTAAGGGAAGTGACAGTCTCGGTGTCGATATCCAAAACACCGCCGTTTTTGCGCTCGGCTTTAAAAAGCTCGTTTACCTTTTGCATTATATTTTTGGTGCGTTCGGTAGCCGAACATAGAAAAGAGCCGTCGCCTTTATATTCCTTGTAGTTTGTCTGGATAAAATCACGTACATTGATCTCATTCTGCCAAACACCCGGATTGAAGCCATTCCAGTTTTCGTGTGTCATTATATATCCTCCTGAAATTCATAATAGTCCTTGTAATCAAAAAGGGCAAAACAGCTTCTTTACAAAACTGTTTTGCCCAGACGGTCGGCTGATAACTTTGCATTCCCCTGCGGTGATCCGCATTATCCGTCAGTTATGCAAAGACAACTTATTATTACAGTTATATTATATAAAATCTTTTTTTGTTTGTCAATAGCTAAATTATAAATTTTATATAATTTTAAATTCTGTCCTGCTTTTTGCTTATAACCTTGTCTTTTAACCGTTTAATTCTTTCATATTCATTTTTCCACAAGCGCTTCAGCTGCTTTTTATGACCGCATAGCTTCTCGGGGCAGCTTTTACAGGAAAGGCACTCGTTTGTAGAAGCATAAAAACGCTTGGGGTGAAGTCTGTAAGTGATTTCCCAACGCACGAGCAGAATAATTGACATAGCGAGCAGTGAATACGTGAAAAACGAAGGCAGAAACAAAAAGGGGGTAAACATCATAGCGTAATCCCAATTATATATTCTGCAAGCGGCGCAACACTTATTCTTGAGCATCCAGCTTTGAAAGGGGCAGAAGAACAAAATGCATATCATATCGCAAACAGAATAGAAAAGAGCTATAAGTATCAGAACTTCCTTTTCTATTATTCCTGTATAATATAAAATCGCAATTCCTCCGTTGAGTGCTGCCCAGAATGCAATTACCGATAACGTACGCCACCATTGATGCTCTTCTGTGATGCTTTCACACTCGGTAGGAGTATAATTTTTCTTGAACTGCTTTTGGCAGCCCATGCTTTCATATTTTGAAGGGAAGAACCGAAGTACCATTTCGAGAGCAAAATCGATCCAGATAATTCCCAGAATAACCGGTGCCCATTTTTCCAGAGCATGAAGCTTGATGAAAATAAAGTTAGTGATGGCGGTTAAAAAAAGTATTGAGCGAAATATAAGCTTGAAATAGTGTATAGCGGAAATCCTTGATATACTTATCCCTTTAATGCGCATAATCACAGTACAGGTATTATTCAACCATAAGCTCACACACAAGCGAAGCAAGCTCGGAAGGATCGTTTAAAGAAAGACCGCTTATGAGTCGCGCGTTAGAATAGATAATTTTACTGTATTTTGCAAGCTTATCTTTATCCTCGGAGTAAAGAGATTTGAGCTTTTCGGAAATAGGATGATTGAGGTTAAGCTCAAGAACAAGCTCTGCCTTTATCTGATTTTCTTCCGCCCCGGGCATTCTGTTAAGTGTTTTTTCCATAGTTACCGATATTTCACCTTCACTCGAAAGGGTAGCAGGGTGATTTCCGAGAGTGGAGGAAAATCTTACGCTGTGAAGGCTTTCGCCGATGCTTTCCTTTATAAAGTCGAGCATTTCCTTAGAGGCTTCGTTTTCCTTTTTAAGAGCTTCCTTTTCCTCGTCTGTTGAAATATCGAGGTTTTCCTTGCATACGTTAAGGAACTCCTTATCCTCGTATGTGTGGAGTATCTGTAATGCGAATTCGTCAACATCCTCTGTAAGATACAAAACCTCATATCCGCGCGAAATTACGGATTCTACCTGAGGGAGCAGAGAAATCTTTTCTATACTGTCGCCTGTCG
The DNA here is from genome assembly GCA_015065175.1 of Oscillospiraceae bacterium. GTDB lineage: Bacteria > Bacillota > Clostridia > Oscillospirales > CAG-272 > UBA1740. The sequence goes on from SVQV01000006.1 coordinate 29,502, forward strand.
CGAAATATATCTTCTTCTGTTCCTCTGTCATATTGGATACGTATTCGTGCAGAGTTACGAGCTTTTTCTCTTTTGAGGACTTAAACATGAGCAGATCCTGCAAAACAGATTTATGCATACCGTAATCACTGTAAAGACCCCACTTTAGCTGTGTGCCGAAAGCAGTGTAGAATTTCTCATATCCCTCACGGTCGGAGTCAAGCATCTTCTTAAGCTCTGCCGCTATCTTCTTTTCTACCGATTTTGCGATAGCCTTGAGCTGTCTGTCCTGCTGAAGCATTTCACGGGAAATATTTAGCGAGAGATCAGACGAATCAACGAGACCGTGAACGAAGCTGAAATAATCAGGAAGCAGATCCTTACATTTTTCCATTATCATAACGCCGCTTGAATATAACTGCAAGCCCTTTTCGAAATTCTTGCTGTAATAGTCAAAGGGGGCGTGAGAGGGAATAAAGAGCATAGCCTCAAAGCTTACGCCGCCCTCTGCTTTTTGGCGGATGGTTTTCAATGGTGCTTCATAATCATAGTATTTTTCTTTATAGAAATTAGCGTATTCTTCTTCCGTGACCTCGGAGTCGGGCTTCTTCCAGAGAGGAATCATGCTGTTGAGAGTCTCGTCCTCTGTTACCTTTTCATACTCGTCCTTTGAGCCTTCTTTAAGCTGCTCGTTTTCGGTAAGCATACGGATAGGATATCTTATATAGTCGCTGTATTTCTTGATAAGCATGCGGAGCTTGTATTCCTCAAGAAATTCACTGTACTTTTCATCTTCGGTGTCTGCCTTGATATAAAGTGTTATAACAGTGCCTTCCTCTGCCTTTTCGCAAGGGGAGATTGTATAGCCGTCAGCACCCTCGGATTCCCAGACATATGCCTCATCCGCACCGTGAGCGCGGCTCTCGACGGTTATTTTGTCAGAAACCATAAAAGCGGAGTAGAAGCCGACACCAAACTGTCCTATTATATCTATTTCTTCTTTATCCTTGTTTTCGGGATTGTTCTTGAAGTCAAAGGATCCGCTCTTTGCAATAACGCCTAAATTATTGTCAAGCTCATCCTTCGTCATTCCGCATCCGTTGTCGGTTATCTTGAGAGTTCTTGTCTCTTTGTCCGGGGTAAGACGTATCTCATAATCGTTTCTCGATTTGTTTGAAGTGCCGTCTGTAAGAGAAGCAAAATAGCTCTTGTCTATTGCATCGCTTGCGTTTGATATAAGCTCACGAAGAAAGATCTCCTTGTTTGTATAAATGGAGTTGACCATCATATCGAGAAGCTTTTTGGATTCTGTTTTGAATTGTTTTTTAGCCATTTTTTTGTACCTCTTGAAATACTGTTATTGATTTGATGGTTATATTATAGCACTTGGTTTTAGCACTGTCAATAGCAGAGTGCTAATTTTTTGTGTTTTTTATATTAACGCATTATATATAACAAAACAGAGCCTTTGTCAGACAAAAGCTCTGTTCGTTGGTGCCGGTGATCGGGGTCGAACCGATACGGTATCGCTACCACTGGATTTTGAGTCCAGCACGTCTGCCAATTCCATCACACCGGCATATACTGTTTTGCAACGTTGAAATTATAGCATATTAAAAAACAAAAATCAAGCCTTTTTTCAAAAAAAATATAAAAAAATTTTTAGTATTCGTGTTATAATTACGTTTTTTTATTGAAAAACAGCCTGAAAAATTAAAATCCTTCAATAAAAATGAAGAAAAAATATTGATATACCCAAAAAAATATTGTATAATATATTATTATAATAATTTATGATGTTCGGAGATTTATATTGTGTCAGAGAAAAGCTGGATGGATTATAAAATGAAGAACGATAATATGCAGTCGGTTAAGGCTGAAAAAAACGCAGAAATTCTTTCCGCGCAGGCTTCAAAGCTTTCTTCTGAATTTGAAAAGAGGCTGGCACATCTGTCGGAGCTTTCGTCATACTTAAATATTTCTGATGTTACCGATGATCCGAACGAATATCTTACTCTGGTCTTTAAAGAGCTGTATTCTTACGGAAATAAATTTAATTTTCATTCCGAGCTTCTGTCCGAGAATAAAAGGACGGTTTCCGAGGGCTTGAATTCTCTATATGACTTTGATCGCGCGGTTTTGGCGGAAAATGTAGTAAAGAAATGGGAAGAAGCGAACGGTGAGGCTATGGATATAATGCTTCTGTTAAACGGCTCCGAGTTTTCAGGGGGACGCATTTCCTATGTAAAAAACCGATATTCCGACAAGGCGTTCGACATTCTTTCACCTTGTGTCGATGACAGTAAATTTCTGTATGCTCAGAATTTCCAATCAGTCTGCGAGGACATAACTCACGGCTTTTCGGAATACGGGATATTACCGCTCTCGGATATGCATGGCGGAATAGAAACAGTAAACAGATTGCTTTCTGTCTATGAGCTTAAGATATGTGCCGTATGTGATATAATTACTCAGGATGATAATACAACACGCTTTGCTTTGGTCTCCGACAGGCTCTGTGTAAATTTAGAAGCGGAAAACAGATATTTTTCTTTTTCCTTCAATTCGGAGGAGCCTTATAAAATGCGCTCTGTTCTTTACGCCGCCGAGCTGTACGGACTGTCCCTTTACGGTATGAAGGTCACTCCGTCTTATTCGGGCAGCTCGAATTATAAATTCACGTTCAGGGAGAACAGCGGAGACTTGGTTGCTTTATTTGTTTACTTAAAGCTTTTTTTACCTCAGTTTTTAATTAACGGAATTTATTTTGAAATTTAAATGAAAGGGACATATTTGTATGATAAAGGAATTAAAATATAAAACAAGGGGCACTTGCTCACGTGAAATAGATGTAACCCTTGACGGAGACGTAATAGTTGACGTAAAGTTCGTTGCGGGTTGCTCGGGAAACACCTCAGGCGTTTCCGCACTTGTTCGCGGGATGAAAGCAGAGGATGCAATAAAAAGACTGAAGGGAATAAAATGCGGATTTAAAAACACATCCTGTCCCGATCAGCTCGCTATCGCATTGGAGCAGTGCTTGAAATCAGATTCTTAATAGGAGATTTTCATGAATTATACACAAGAATATGAAAGATGGTTAAATTCTCCCGTTTTATCAAAAGCAGAAAAAGATGAACTCTTGAACATCAAGGACGAAGAAACAAAGGAACTTTGCTTCGGATCTTCTATGAAATTCGGGACGGCAGGACTCCGTTCTACCATGAATTTAGGTCCCGCCTGTATGAATGTCTATACAGTCGCGCAGACGACACAGGGAATAGCCGAGCTTATAAAGACGGAAAACGGAGCGGAACGCGGAGTTGCCATAGCTTATGACAGCCGTAATAACTCCGAGCTTTTTGCGCATACATGCGCAGAGGTGCTTGCCGCCAACAAAATTAAAGTGTATGTGTTCGATGATATCCGTCCGACCCCCGAGCTTTCCTTTGCGGTAAGAGAGCTTTCCTGTATAGCGGGAATAAATATCACAGCTTCTCATAACCCGAAGGAATATAACGGTTATAAAGCATATTGGGAGGACGGAGCGCAGATATCTCCCGAGCAGGCAAAGACGGTCAGCTCGGCATCCGAAAAAATAGATGTTCTGGGCGGAGCCTCTAAAATTGACTTCGCCTACGGAGTAAAAAGCGGAATAATTCAAATTCTTGGAAAAGAATTTGACGATAAATACCTCTCCGCCGTCATGTCTACATCCATAAACAGAGAGCTTTTTGAAAAAGCGGGCGACGAGCTGAAAATAGTTTATACGCCCCTTCACGGCGCAGGGCGAACTCTTGTTCCCGAGGTCTTGCGCAGAGTCGGACTTAAGCATATTTATACGGTGGATGCGCAGATGAACGCCGACGGCAATTTTCCTACAGTGAAAAAGCCCAACCCCGAATATGCCGATGTTTTTGCGCTTGGAATTGAAATAGCGGAAAAAGAGGGAAGCGACCTCGTTATAGCTACCGACCCCGACGCCGACAGAGTAGGCGTTATGAGCAGAACAAAGTCGGGTGCTTTCGAGACTATAAGCGGTAACCAAATGGGTGCGCTTTTGCTTGATTACGTTATAAGCGCAAGACGTGAAAAGGAAGCTCTTAAAAAAGGCGCATATGCCGTAAAATCTATCGTTTCCACCGATATGGCTTCAAAAATTGCAGAGGTCAACGGAATAAAGCTTCACGACGTACTTACAGGTTTTAAATATATCGGCGAGGTAATAAAGAATTATGAAACCGATAAAAAAGAAGGCGAGTTCATCTTCGGCTTTGAGGAGAGCTACGGATATCTTTTCGGAAGCTATGCAAGAGACAAGGATGCTGTCGGCGCCACTATGATGATATGTGAAATGACCGCATATTATAAAACGAAGAATATGACGCTTTCGGATGCGCTCGAAGCACTCTATTCAAAATACGGCTTGTACGGAGAAGAGATGACCGATATTTATATGGAAGGTCTCGACGGAATAGAGCGCAGAAGGAAAACAATGCAGGCATTAAGAGATGAGCCGCCTGTGGACATAGGAAACAGCAAGGTCATATCTATAGGAGATTATGACGAGGGATACGTTCATTTTCTCGATGACGGCAGAAAAGAACCCACAGGGCTTATAAAGAGCGACGTTTTGTATTACACTCTTGAAAACGGTGACAAGGTCATTGTACGTCCGTCGGGTACCGAGCCTAAGATAAAAATATACTTCCTTGCTCACGGCGACGATAAAGTGCTGCTTGAAGAAAAGATACAGGCATATAAAAAGGATGCAGAGGGCTTTGCAAAATAAAAAAGCCCATAAAAAAGAAAGGATAATAGGTTAAAAACGTGACCGAAAGACAGAAGCATACCAGAAATTTCTGCATTATTGCGCATATAGACCACGGAAAATCCACGCTTGCGGACAGAATACTCGAAAAGACGAGCGCAGTGGAAAAAAGAGATATGGAGGAACAGCTTTTAGATAATATGGACCTCGAGCGTGAAAGAGGCATAACCATAAAGGCAAGAGCTGTAACGCTTTCATATAACAGTGAAAGCGGAGAAGAGTATTATTTTAATCTGATAGACACTCCCGGACACGTGGACTTTGGATACGAGGTTTCAAGATCGCTTAAGGCATGTGAAGGCGCTATTCTCGTAGTAGATGCGACACAGGGCGTAGAGGCGCAGACACTCGCCAATGCATATCTAGCTATAGAAAACGATCTGGAAATATTACCCGTAATAAATAAAATAGACCTTCCTTCAGCAGATCCCGACAGAGTGACCTCCGAAATTGAGGATATTATAGGAATCCCCGCAGAGGGCTGCCCGAGAATTTCCGCAAAGGTCGGTCTCAATATCGAGGACGTGCTGAAAAAAATAGTTACAGACATTCCCGAGCCCAAGGGAGACGAAAAAGCACCGCTCAAGTGCCTTATCTTTGATTCTCATTATGACAGCTATCTCGGTGTAGTTGTATATGTACGTGTTTTTGACGGCGAGCTTAAAGCAGGTGACAGCATCAAGCTTATGAGCACAGGCGCTTGTTTTGATGTTGTTGAGGTAGGAACTATGAGCGCTTTCGGAATGAAAAAGACAGAAAAGCTTTCAGCGGGTGATGTAGGATATATTACGGCAAGCATAAAGACCGTAGGGGATACACGTGTCGGAGATACTATAACATCGGTAGAAAACGGAGCGGAGGAAGCATTGCCCGGATACCGAGAGGTTCGTCCTATGGTTTATGCGGGAATCTATCCCGCCGACGGCGCGAGATACGGAGACCTGCGTGATGCGCTTGAAAAATTACAGCTGAACGATGCCTCTCTCGTCTTTGAACCCGAGACCTCTATCGCGCTCGGCTTCGGCTTCAGATGCGGTTTTTTGGGACTTCTTCATATGGAAATTATCGAGGAGCGCTTAGAGAGGGAATTTAACCTTGACCTGATCACGACAGCTCCGAGCGTTATCTACAGAATAGCAAAGAGAGACGGAAGTGAAGAATATATTGATAATCCTTCGAATTATCCCTCTCCCGACGAGATAGACCGTTCATATGAGCCTATAGTTAAAGCGAACATAATAACTCCTACTGACTTTATAGGTGGGCTTATGGATCTCTGCCAGGAGCGCCGAGGCGATTTCATTGATATGAAGTATATAGACACGGCAAGAGTAGAGCTTCATTATTATCTTCCCTTGAATGAGATAATATACGATTTCTTCGATGCGCTTAAGAGCCGCAGTAAAGGATACGCTTCTCTCGATTATGAATTTCACGAATACAGAGAAAGCAAGCTTGTTAAGCTTGATTTCTTGCTCAACGGAGAAATGGTGGACGCCCTTTCCTTTATTCTTCATGAGGAGAAGGCATACGGCAGAGCGAGAAAAATAGCGGAGCGGCTTAAGGATAACATACCGAGACAGCTCTTTGAAATACCGATACAGGCGGCAATAGGCTCAAAAATTATAGCGAGAGAGACTGTCAAAGCGATGCGCAAGGACGTGCTTGCGAAGTGCTACGGCGGTGATATCACGCGTAAGAAAAAGCTTCTTGAGAAACAGAAGGAAGGTAAAAAGAAGATGCGCCGTCTCGGTAGCGTCGAGGTTTCTCCCGAGGCATTTATGGCGGTGCTTAAGCTCGACGATGATGAATAAAGAGAGTATAGGGCTTTATATTCACATTCCTTTCTGTATCAAAAAATGTAATTATTGCGATTTCTGCTCCTTCGATGATTTGAAAGCGGAGGAGAGGGATATGTATGTATCCGCACTCTGCAATGAGCTTGCGCGCGAGTCTGAAGAATTACACGGAAGAACGGTCGATACTGTCTTTTTCGGAGGCGGAACTCCGTCGCTTCTGAATGAAAATCAATTTGAGAATATTTTTTCAGTAATAGGGAAGTATTATAAGCGTACAGAAAGCGCAGAGATTTCCGCTGAAATAAATCCCGCTACGGCATCTGCGGAAAAACTGCGTTTTATGCATAACTTGGGTATAAACCGTTTAAGCATCGGTATGCAGTCCTTGAACGAAAACGAGCTTTCCGCACTCGGAAGAGCTCATACCGTAAGAGATTTTTATAATTGCTATGAAAGCGCAAGAAATGCCGGCTTTGACAACATAAATGCAGATGTGATGTACGGCATTCCCGAACAAACACTGTCCTCCTTCGAAAAAACTCTTGATATTACTCTTTCTCTCGGATGTGAGCATATATCCGCATATTCTTTGAAAATAGAAGAAGGAACTCCGTTTTTTAAAAATAAAGCTTCTTTAGTCCTTCCCGATGAGGACAGTGAATACGCTATGTACCTTATGTGCGCCGAGAAATTGGAGCAAGCGGGATATTTCCATTATGAAATATCCAATTATGCCAAGGCAGGACGCGAATGCCGTCACAATCTCAGATATTGGCAGGAGCGTGAATATATCGGCGCAGGAGCTTCCGCTTATTCCTATTTCAAAAATAAAAGATACGGAAACACAAGAAACATTGCCGACTATATTTCAAATTCGGGTATATGCGAAAAGGTAAATGTCGAGACTATAGGTGAGCGTGAACGGGAATACGAATATATTATGCTCGCATTGAGGCTTGGTCGCGGAATAGATGATAATGAGTTCAAAAAGCTTTTCGGTAGCTCTTTCTTTGATAAATATGAAGATAAGGTCAATCTCTTTGCAAACAGCGAGTATGCCGAAAGATCGGGAACAAGCTTTCATCTTACAGACAAGGGAATGTATGTGAGTAATTCTATTATATATGAATTTCTCGAAAATTAACAAAAACAAATAAATATTCTATTGACAATTGCATTTATATTTGATACAATATTACCGTAATAATAAAAGGAAATGCTGAAAAGCAAAGGTGACATTATGGACGAAATTTTGGTTGGCGATATATACACTCTTACAGATGATGAATCGGGCGAAGAAAAGGACTATGAGGTAATTGGAGTTGCCGATATTGATGACAATTCTTACGTAGCTCTCGTTTTAGCCGAAGAGGACGCAGAGGAATATATGATACTTAAGGTCGATATGGATGGCGATGAGCGTATTCTCGTTACCGTTGATGACGATGATGAGTGGGAAAAGGTAGCTGAATATTTTGATAACGAGCTCTTTTCCGATATCGATTACGACGAGGACGGAGAATAATTCAGAACTTCTTCCTGCTTAGTGCGTGATAGGGTGAGTTTTGGGCCTACAATTATGATAATGGAGCCCGAACTTCCGTTGCGGGTATGCAGGCCTCCCGAATAGGTCCGAATTTTCCGACCTATATCGGACGTTGGAAGCACAAAACAATGGAGAGGGCACCACCCTGCACCGCAGGGCTAAAATTCTTGCTCTACACGGCTCGGCGGGTTTACATTTTAATTGAATAAGAATTTTCAAAAAGAGGTATAATTTTAATATATCTCTTTTTTGTTTTATATTTATTTACATTTAATGTTTCAGAAACCATTGACAATTAAATTCAAAATATGTATAATGGTATTGAAAACCATATGATACGGAGGTCGGAGCTGTGAGCCTTGTGAAAAGCATAAAAATATTGGGGGATTCCATTTTGAAGGGGGTCCAGCTCAATAAAGAAAATAACAGGTACTGCATAGATAATAATATAGATATAAATGCTATAAGCGATAAGTATTCCTTGGAGATAGAAAATCTTTCAAGATTCGGATATACTATAACTGCGGGAGAAAGACTCTTGAATCAGCGTATGGAAAAGGGAATGACCTGTGATGCCGTAGTAATGGATTACGGCGGAAACGATTGCGATTTCAAGTGGAAGGAAATTTCGGACGATCCCTCTGCCTTGCATATGCCGAATACGGAAATAGGTGTTTTTGAGGCGACCTATCGCAGAATAATAGCTTTTTTGAAAGGCAAGGGTATAACGCCCATTCTTACGACCTTGCCGCCGATAGATCCTCAGAAGTATTTCAATTGGTTCTGCTCGGATAAGCTCAACAAAGAGAACATCCTCTCCTGGCTTGGCGGCGTAAATACGATATACAGATATCAAGAAAACTATTCGCGCTGTATAGAAAAAATTGCTGCGGATACCAATACGGATTTTGTTGATCTGAGAGGCGCTTTTCTCGCTAACAGACGTATAGACGACCTGCTTTGTGAGGATGGGATACACCCCAATACAAACGGACAAAAGGTAATAGAAAGGGCATTTATGGATTTTGCCGACCGCAAGTTAGTGAAAGCCTGAAAATAAAAATAAAATCCTATTGCCAAATATCAAAAAATATGCTAAAATATAAATAATTCCATATTAAAAAGATACAGGAGAAGCTTATGACTGTTTGGCAAAAGGCAATTATAATATATTTTTTGGCTATATCACTCTTTTCTGTCATATTCACAATATATGATAAAAGGGCATCGGTAAAGCGCCCCGACCGCAGAGTACCCGAGGCTAAGCTTATTCTGCTTTCCTTGCTCGGAGGCTCGCTTGCGATGTACATAACGATGCAGAGTATAAGACATAAAACCAAGCATATAAAATTTATGCTCGGCATTCCGCTTATAATGATTTTGCAGATAGCTGCGGTCTATCTTGTGTTTTGTCTTACACTTTAAAATGTTTTTTTGATAAAACTTAAAAATCTATTGACAAAAACAAAAAACAATGGTAAAATATAAGCGATACAGAGATTTGGAGACGTGTCGAAATACGGATTTGTTATCCGTGTTTTCGGTGCGCTCTTTTTCTTTTTGAGGAGGATTTATAAAATATGTATGATGCAGTGGTAATAGGCGGCGGTGTAGTCGGCGGAATGATAGCGCGTGAGCTTTCAAGATACGACATAAGCGTGTGCATTCTCGAAGCGGAAAATGATGTTGCTATGGGTGCAACAAGAGCAAATTCGGGAATAGTGCATGCAGGCTTCGATGCTAAATTCGGCTCTTTGAAGGCGAAGCTTAACGTAAAAGGCTCTAAAATGATGCCGAAGGTCGTTTCAGAGCTTGGCGTAAAATATGTAAATAACGGTTCACTTGTAATAGGCTTTTCGGAGGACGACAGAGCAGACCTTGAAGCACTTCTTGAAAACGGAAATAAAAACGGAGTCGAAGGACTCCGCATACTCGAAAAGGAAGAGCTTCATGAAAAAGAGCCCAACCTTTCACAAAATGCGTATTTGGCACTGTATGCACCTACAGGCGCAATAGTTTCTCCGTATGAGCTGGCGATTGCCGCAATAGGAAATGCGATGGATAACGGCGCAGAGCTGAAATTAGGCTTCAAAGTCAAGAAGATAGAAAAACAGAAGGAAGGCTTTAAGATATATTCCGATAATGAGTGCGTTGACGCTAAAATAGTAATTAACGCGGCAGGACTTTATTCCGATGTTATTGCTTCCATGGTAGGAGACAATTCTGTAAAGATAACTCCACGACGCGGAGAATATATGCTTCTCGATAAGCAGTGCGCAAACCTCGTTTCCTGTACAGTGTTCAGAAAGCCCAACAAAATGGGCAAAGGAATTCTGGTTTCTCCCACTGCTGACGGCAATATAATTTTAGGTCCTACCTCTGAAAATATAGAGGATAAAGAGGACAAGACTACAACAGCGGCAGGTCTTAAGAAGGTCGCTACAGAATGTCTTGAAAATCTTTCCTCTGTACCGCTCAACAATGTAATAACCTCATTTACAGGCTTGCGCGCGGTCGGAAATTCGGGCGACTTTATAATCAATTCAAGCGTTGACGGATTTTACAATGCGGCAGGCATAGAGTCCCCCGGTCTCAGTGCTTCTCCCGCAATAGCCGAATATATAGTGGATATGATAAAAGAGAAGTATCCTATGACTAAAAAGTCGGATTTTAATCCTATAAGAGAATCTATGTTCGCATTCCGTGAAGCGAGCATTGAAGAAAAAAATAAAATGATAGAAAAGGACAGCTCCTACGGAAAGATAGTTTGCAGATGCGAAAAGATTACCGAGGGAGAGATATTGAGAGCCTTACACCAGAATCCTAAGGCGACAGACCTTGACGGTGTTAAGCGCCGCACAAGAGCGCAGGCGGGCCGTTGTCAGGGCGGCTTCTGCTCCTCGTATATAGTTGAGCTTATAGCGAAGGAAAACGGAATTGAGTTTGAAGACGTCACAAAATTCGGCGGAAAGTCTTATATAAATTACGGAAAAACAAAAGGAGCGAAGGGCAATGACTGATTTGGTTATAATCGGAGGCGGACCTGCGGGAATGAGTGCGGCAATTGCGGCATATAAGAGCGGTCTCAGAGATATTCTTATACTTGAAAGAGATTCTGCCCTTGGCGGAATACTTCAGCAGTGCATACATAACGGCTTCGGTCTCCATAAGTTTGGCGAGGAGCTGACAGGTCCCGAATATGCCTGGAAATATGAGCGGCAGATTCACGAGCTTAAAATTCCTTATAAATTAAATACAATGGTTCTGGATGTAAGCGATGATAAAGTTATAACCGCCACCAATACCGAAGAAGGAATTTTTCAGATCAAGGCGAAAGCAATAATTCTTGCAATGGGATGCAGAGAGCGCCCGAGAGGCGCTTTGAATATAGCAGGCTCAAGACCTGCGGGTATCTACAGTGCGGGAACTGCGCAGAAATATGTCAACATCAAAGGATATATGCCCGGAAAAGAAGTAGTTATTCTCGGGTCTGGCGATATCGGCTTGATAATGGCGAGAAGAATGACCCTCGAGGGCGCGAACGTTAAAGCGGTCTGCGAGATAATGCCTTATTCGGGAGGTCTGCCGAGAAATATAAGACAGTGCCTCGATGACTTCAACATTCCCTTGAAGCTCAGCCATACAGTTACACAGGTTCACGGAAAAGAAAGAGTAGAGGGCGTCACTATTTCTCAGGTTGATGAAAAGAGAAACGTTATTGCGGGAACCGAGGAATATATTCCCTGTGACACGCTTCTTCTTTCAGTCGGCTTGATTCCCGAAAACGAGCTTACAAAAACGGCGGGAATAGACCTTGACAGAGTTACGGGCGGCGCCTATACCGACCAGAACAGACAGACCTCGGTAGAAGGAATTTTCGCTTGCGGTAACGTTTTGCACGTGCATGACTTAGTAGACTATGTTTCAGAAGAAGCGGAAATCGCAGGAAAAAGCGCGGCAGAATACATACAAAACGGCGCTTCCAAGGATGTAAGTATCAAAATAAACACAGACGGAAAAATAAGATATACAGTGCCTCAGCTTGTAACACAGAAAAAGGATGTTTCTGTTTTCTTCAGAGTAGGAAATGTTTACGATAACGTAGTACTGAAGGTTAAGAACAGTGCAAGCGAGGTCGTATATTCCAAAAAAATGCTGAAAGCAGTGCCTGCGACAATGGAAAGCGTGACAATAAAAGCACAGGCGCTTGAAGGCACAGACGAGCTTTTCTTTGAATTGGAGGAAAACAAATGACACACGAATTGATTTGTATTATATGCCCCAAGGGCTGCCCTTTGACGGTTGAAACCGATGAAAGCGGAAAGGTCTTGTCTGTCAGCGGTAATACCTGTAAAAGAGGAGAGACATACGGACATACTGAGATAAGCAATCCTATGAGAACGGTTACTTCTACCGTTCTTTGCGATGACGGCAGTGTAATAGCGGTAAAGACGGACGCTCCCATTCAGAAGAGCGAAATGTTCAGATGTATGGAAGAAATCAATAAAATAGTCGCAAAAACACCTGTCTCTGTCGGGGATATATTAAAAGAAAATGTTTGCGGAGCAAACATAATCGCTACAGCAAATAGCAAAAAATCGAATTAAATCAAAGGCAGAACACGATATGGAAAATACAGTATATAACAAGAAGCTGTTTCTTCTTGATATGGACGGAACGCTTTATCTTGACAACGATCTGTTCGAAGGTGTTCACGAATTTCTCGCATACATCAAAGAAATAGGCGGAAGATATCTTTTCTTCACTAACAACTCATCAAAAAACGTGAGTAAATATGTTGAGAAGCTGAACAGACTCGGCATTTCAGCCACGAGCGACGACTTTATTACATCAACCGAAGCGACTGTCTTTTATTTAAAAAAGAAAAACCATAAGCTCATATATCCTATGGGTACCGCATCCTTTTGCGAGGCGCTTGTCAGTGCGGGACTTCCCATAACCGACAAATATGACGAGAACACCGACTGTGTTTGTCTCGCATATGACTCGGAGCTTACCTATTCCAAGCTTCAGATAGTTTCGAAGCTGCTTACTCTTTTTGACGTTGATTATATAGCGACAAATCCCGATTACGTTTGCCCAACCGACTTCGGATATGTCCCCGACTGCGGCTCGTTTGCCGATATGCTCTATAACGCGACAAAGAAAAGACCCTTCTTCATAGGTAAGCCCAATACACTTATGGTAGAGCTTGCTATAGAAAAAACAGGCTACAAAAAGGAAGAAGCCGTAATGATAGGCGATAGAATCTATACAGATATTGCCTGTGGTGTAAATTCTGGCATCGGCTCCTTGCTCGTCTGGAGCGGAGAAGCGACTCCCAAGGACTTAGAGGAAAGCCCTGTAAAGCCCGACTTTATATACAACAATGTAAACGAGCTTTATCTTGATCTGAAAAAACACAGAGCCTTATAATCGCAAAATGCCGAGAGCATCAAAAGTGACTCTCGGCATTTTATTTTTATTCCTTTAGCAA
>SVQV01000110.1 GCA_015065175.1 Oscillospiraceae bacterium
GTTATCTGCTTGCAATTATTTTTAAAGCTTTTGTGATTATTTCTTCAAGCTCTAATGAAGGGTCAACCGTTCTTAATACTTCGAGAATTTCGCTTCTGTTATATCCCAGAACCGTTAATGCATCAGCCGCTTCGGACAGCTTGCTGCTTTTTCCTTGAGTTACATTCGCGGAAGCCTTACTTGTAATTTCACCAATACCGTCAGAAACACCGCTGACAGCTTCCTTGGAAATCTTGTCTTTAAGCTCAAGAACTATTCTTGCGGCGGTTTTTCCTCCTACGCCTGCGGCTTTGGCAAGAGCTTTTGTGTCTTCCGTACACACAATATATGCGAATCTGTCGGGAGTGAACAGAGAAAGGATAGACATAGCAGCTTTAGGACCTACCCCGGAAACGCTTGTGAGGAGCTTAAAGCAGTGTAGCTCTTCGCTTGTATAGAAACCGAACAATTCAGCTGCATCCTCGCGAAGCTGTAAGTGAGTGAGTAATTTCACTTCGTTTCCGATTTCTTTGTAGATTTCGTTGTAGGTGTTCATGCTTACAGTCAATTTATATCCGACACCGCCCGCATCAATTACTGCATATGCGGCATCAATATAAGAAAGCTCTCCTCTTATGTGGTAAAACATTATAACTCCTTTTTTGACAGAGAATTATCTGCCTTGGTTTTTTTTGTTCTTTTTGATTAAAAATTCTGCAATTATAATTGATGTTAACGCCAAAGAGCCAACCAAGAACAAGCAGAATCCTACAATGTAAATAGAAGGCATATAGCGTAATTCAAGCTCATAGCTCCCTGATTCGAGATCAAAAGCAAGCAGGGCGTCAAGCGTTTGATAGGTATCGACTTTTTCTCCGTTTGCGATGACCTTCCAGCCTTTATCATAGGGGATAGTTGTTAAAACGGTATTTTGTCCGTCTGTAATGTTGATCTTACCGCTGAAATAATGCTCACGGCATTTTTCTATATTGTATGCAGAGGAATTAAGCTTTTCGTATACTTCGTCCAAAACCTTTTGATCCAAATAATAAAAATACGGAGTATTTCTCATTATATAGATGCCTTCGGAGGTAATATGAAAGTCGAGCTTAGCGCTCTCGTCTTTACTGTATCTTCCTACATAAATAAATCCGTGATTGTTTTTTGCAAAGTGATGTCCTATGCTTTCGCCATTTAAAAACATTTCAGCGCTTGTATAATAAAGAGTAGGGAAATATGCGTAAATATCGTTATCTCCTGCACCGTTAAAGGAAAACGAAACCACTGAATCCCATTTATCATATATGGGGTAAAATTTTACACGGCTTGTGGATTCACGGCAGTTTTTCAAGTCGATCTCTGACTTTATAGGCTTGTAAAGCTCTACAGTTTTTTTCTCTCCCAACAAATATGTCACCAACTTGTTCAAGCGCATAAAGGGAGAGTCATGACTGTAGTATTCTTTGTCGTTTGAAAGCGCTTCTTCTTCGTTTTTCTCGGTAATATCCTGGAAGCTGAGTAAATTTATATCAGAGCTTACCCCGAATGCTAATGATAGGGCATACGGATTTTTATAAAGTGAAACGTTTTCGTCAGAATAGCATTTTTCATATAGTGGTGTGACAGGTGTAATGTTTTCTGCCATAATATATCTTATAGAAAAGAACAAATCTGCTATTACAGTAGAACCTGTATACTGTGAAGAATGAGACGCTGACGTGTGACCGAAAACAGAAAGAAACGCTACCGTATCAGCATTAAGCGTGGATGTAGAGCCCGAAAGTCCCCTGTAGCCTAAGGCATATGGGTCATTTACCTTTCTGTAATTGAGTTTTTCGGCTCTGTAAAACGGTTCGTCTTCTGTCTCCTTTAAATAGTCGGAAGCGCCCTTCCATTTATTCATATAATCTATATAACTGTCTCTGCTCGAGATTACAACATCATAGTCAAGAGAGCAGGTGTTGTATAACGCACCGAGAAAAAGCTCAAGAGAAACCGCTATAAGCAAAAAACCCGACAGCAGATTAAAGGAAAGATGCTTTTTTGAAATGATGAAGTAAAACAGGAAAAAATATACCGCAATGCATAATATAGTACAAAAAATAGTCAGCAGCGGATCAACATGCTTATAGTTAAATTCGGGCAATAAAAGGAGAAACAAAACCAAAACGGATGCGGTGGTGAAAATGACATTTTTGTTTGCCCTTTTAATTCCTTCAAAGCCTCTGGCTGCCATATATATCATAATGAATATGAGCATATAGCTATAACGGTAGTTGAGCCAGTTGGGAGCTTGAAAGCCGTGCCACACTAAATCAAGTGTATTTATGGAAAAACTGAAAATTAAAACGAAACAAAGAAATATACTGCAAATCTTCTCGCGAAGCTTGACTTTGTCGTTCAAAAAATATATAGGAACAAGAAAAAGCGTTACAATTCCGCAGTAAACATTAGGCAGACCCTCAGGGCGAACGGTATCATAAGCTCCAAACATAAACTTTGTAAGCAAGTCTAAAATATCAAATTTTGTTACAAATTCGAAGTTTGGATCAGAAAAAGTGGTTTTTCCAAATGTGAGAGAATAATATGCGGGCAAAATGATTATAGCGGATATAGCAAGTGCAATTGCCGAAAATAAACCGACGGCAAACAAGGAGCGAACAAAATTACATTTTATATTTCTCGGATTTCTCTCCAAAGGCGATTGAGAAAAATAAGAGAAAAAGAAATATAAAAACGTAAAAATGCAGGTCATGTATCCTATATAGTAATTTGACATTACTGCCCACACAAGTGAAAAAACAAACAATTTATATTTTCTTTCTTTGATAAGTGAGTCTACGCCGAGAACTATCAGAGGAAGCATAAATACGTTATCCATCCACATTGTATTATGCTGCATTATGACTACATAGGAGCTGAGAGCATATAAAGAGGAAAAAATGATTGTAGAAACGTCTCCCGTTTTTGCCTTTTTCTTTAGCATATATCCGAAATTGAATCCGCAAAGACCTATTTTCAGCAGTATAATCAAGAGCAGAGCCTCGGTTATGTGCTTTTTTGGGAACAGAGCTACAATATAAGAAAGCGGGCTTGCAAGGTAGTATGCGTATATTCCAAGAAATTCTCCGCCGAGAGCTCTTGAAAAAGAATAAAGCAATGATGAGTCACCGTAGATAAAGCTGCGCAGTGCTTCAAAAAAATATACATACTGTCCGTTAAGATCCAATACAAGAACGGAATTGTTACCGAATGGGTACACTCCTATAGCTATGAATACAAACAACATAAGCAGAAGGGGAAGCATAAAGCACCAAAGCAACGGCTTTTTTAAATAAGGCTTAGCTCTTTTTATAATGTTATGAAAAAACATAAGCTTCGGCGCACTGTCAACGCTTGGAGTGTCGATCTGCGGAGTGTTTGTGGAAAAATCGGTGTTCTGATTATTTTGATCCATCTGCATCCAACACCTTTTTTATAAATTTTTCTGCTTTAAGCCTGTCCACTGTGATATCACGCTCGCAGCCTTTACAAATCATTCGAACTTCGCTTCCTGTTCTTGCAATAAGAAAAAGGTTAGAACCGCAAGGATGCTTTTTCTTTACTTCAACAACATCGCCTGCGTCGAATTTTAAAATGTTCATTTTTTGTCCTTGTTCTTTTTTTGATTTTTGTTTTTCTTATTGAGTCTTTCCAAGATTTCCTGTTCTTCCTTGATTTCAAGATCAATAAGCGAGTATTCTTCGGAACATTTGTCCGTGGGAAGAGAAACGAGAACGTTTGAAACCTTGAAGATACGGCTATTACGTTTAAAATTCAGCTTTCCGTCCTTGAGCATTTTTACAGCTACAAGAACTGCAATGAATATCAGAGCAGAGATAACAGAAATTATAATTCCGACAATATAACAATTAGGAAAATATTTCATAGTGATTTTATGATTTCCCTCGGAAGCGAGATCAAACGCAAGAAGTGCATCGAGAGTTTCGTATGTGTCTACTTTCTTTCCGTCAACCTTGATTTTCCATCCGCTATCATACGGAATTGTTGTGAGCACGGTAGAGTTGTTTTCCGTCACTTCGATTGTTCCCTCAATATAATCGTCAGAAAATTCTGTAATATTCATTCCGTACCGAGAAAGCTCTGTAAACGTTGAAACAAATTCATCTTCGTTGATATAGTAGAAATATGGAGTGTCTTTTGTAAGATAAAATTCTCCGTATGTGTAGAGATACAAGTCTACAACTACCTTTTGACCCTTTGAAAAGCTACCTAAATTCAATATATAAGCATTGGCAGCATTTGCGGGATAAATTGTTTCAAGCTTTGA
Organism: Oscillospiraceae bacterium; assembly: GCA_015065175.1. Classification (GTDB taxonomy): domain Bacteria; phylum Bacillota; class Clostridia; order Oscillospirales; family CAG-272; genus UBA1740. The sequence continues at coordinate 4,310 of SVQV01000110.1, forward strand.
GGAGTTTACATGGATCTCTGCTTGGCGTGCATATTTTGTGGGGAAATAGCAGTAAATGTTTCCGTCTCTTGATGCGGTAATAGTGAAGGATACACATGCGGATTTATCATCCTTGTTGCACTTGAATACGTGATGATTCCAAGCTTCGCCATCCTCTTTGACTGTTGACGTCATGGTCATTGTATGCTCAACAGGCTCGTATACGTTGACATCCTTGTCAGCTATCGCCGAAAGCGCAGAATTCATTCTTTCGAAGGGATTCCAGATGGTATTCGCAAATTCGGACTTTAATACCCAGCTTCCTTTCTTTGTTTCCTCATTTGTGATGTATTCATAATCAATAAGATCCTGAGGCAAAACAAAGGAAACATCTTTCACTTTTTCGGATGAAGCAAAAGCCAATGGCAGTGCATAAGGATTTTTGTATACTTTGGTATTCTCGTTTGAATATATTTCTCTATATAAGTTGTTTGGAGCGTTATCCCCGGGCTTTGTCATCAGATATCTTATGCCGAAAAACGAGTCTAATATATAGTTGCTTCCTTTATATTCGGACCAATGAGAGCAAGCCTTCAAGCCTAATTTCGTCAGAAGCTGTATAACACCGCTGTCCAATGTTGATGTAGAGCTTGCAATTCCGTCAAATCCAAAAACAAATGCATCGGTTACGTTTCTCGTAAATGTTTTTTCTACGCGGTAAAATTCTTCTTCCGCATTATCTTCAATATAATCTACGGCATCCTGATGTATATCATAGAATCCGTGGTAAGAGTTGTAGTTTGAAATAACAACGTCTTTGTTGAGAACCTTAGTGAAATACACACCGTTCAAGAAAAGCTCGCCTGAAATAGCTACGACCATAATAAGCGCAATAAGGCTGACCTTGCTTGAGTTTGCGCGGTAATTTGTCAATATCATCAGCAAAGTGCCGTATACCGCAATACAGATGAGAGACATCCAGACACCGTTCAAGTCATCAAAATATTCGACAGTTTTTCCGTCACGTACGCAAGTGATATTTAATTTTTGAAGAATTACTACTAAAACGGCAGATACGGTACAAGAAGCAAGTATCGGCTTATAACCGATTTCACGAATGAGAGTTATAGCTTTGCCCGCAAGCATTAAAACTACAAAGGAGAACACAAAGCTGTAACGGTAATTAAGCCAGTTCGGCGCCTGGAATCCGTGCCAGACCATGTCTAAGGTGTTTATGTTCATGCTTGCAAACAAAATTATAAGCAAAGCACCCGACGCTACCTTTTCCTGCCACTTAATTTTTTTGGTAAGAAAATACAGAGGGAGCAGTATTATCGATAATACACCGGAATAGATCCAGGGAAGTCCTTCGGGGCGTACTGTGTCATATGCACCGGGGAAAAGCTTAGCCAAGAAATCTATGAAATCAAATTTTGAGGTAAACGCAAAATTAGGATTGGAAAAGTCTGTCTTTCCGAATGTCAAAGAATAATAGGAAGGAATCAGGAGAATTGCGGCGATGCCTATACCGAGCAAAGAATATACTATAATGCGAGAGAGCGAACGCCAGAAATGATGCTTTTCACCTATGGGATTAGAAGAATTATCATTTGCTGTGGATATAATGTAATAGAAATAATATATAGCGATAAAAATACAGCACATATATCCTATATAGTAATTGCAAAGCATAGTTAATGCAAGAGAAATTACATAGAGCGCAGGCTTTTTGTATTTTACTATTCTTTCAACGCCGAGTACAAGCAATGGAAGCAGTATCATACCGTCTATCCACATGGTGTTGTGCTGCATAACCACGGAATAAGCGCACAGTGCATACAGTGTGGAGAGAGCAACTGTTATGGTTTTATTGCACCTTTGGGAATTGTGTAAGAAAATTCCAAAAGTGAGTCCAGAGGCTCCGCATTTTAAAACAAAAATCGTCAAAAGCGCTTCAAGTATGTTTTTCTCGGGGAAAAGAGCTACTATATAAGAGAACGGGCTTGCAAGATAGTAAGCGTAAATTCCCAAAAATTCTCCGCCCAAGCTGCGGCTGAATGAATACAAAAAAGAATTTTCACCGTAAATTGCGGCTCTGAGCGCAGCAAAGAACTGAACATATTGTCCGTTCAGATCCAATACGAGAACAGAGCTGTCTCCAAACGGATGAACATCCATTTTGACATATATCATAAACATAAGAAACGCAGGAAGAAGGAAAGCAAAAATTAAATAATTGTAATTATGCTTTGTAAAAAGCTTATACGCCTTGTCGAAGAAAGATGTTTTTTCGGTATCGCCCTCCAAAATCGGTTCAAGCTCTAAGCTTTCATTTTTGTCTTTTTTGTTCAGTGATTCCATGATTACTCCTTGAAATATATGAATTAATTTGAAAAAATGTACATTATTATTTATTATACCATAAATTAATGTAAATGTAAATAGAAAAGATGCAAATTAAGAAATTTGTAAAAAAATAAAAAACATATGGAAATTCTTTGACTATTTAACAATAATATGTTATAATCTATGTGTAGTTAATTTCATTTAATGAAATTAACACGTGTTGCCTGCGGCACCACTACGAAAACCTGTCGGTTTTCGCACATGTCTTGAAATATGGTCGCCCGCCCTTGCT
>SVQV01000111.1 GCA_015065175.1 Oscillospiraceae bacterium
GAAGCAGAAGCCTGTATTCCGAGCGCGAGGTCATAATTCTGTATGGCTCGTTCGTTCCCTTTGTGACTAAGTCATCTATAAGAGTTCCTATATAGGATGAGCTTCTCGTAAGGACTACGCTCTCTTTGCCTTTCACGGAGAGCGAAGCATTTATTCCCGCTACAAGCCCCTGCGCCGCCGCTTCCTCATAGCCCGAGGTTCCGTTGAACTGTCCCGCGCCGTAAAGTCCCTCTATGTCCTTGAATTCAAGGGTGGGTAAGAGCTGTGTAGGGTCTATACAGTCATATTCGATAGCGTAAGCGTATCTCATAATTTCAGCATTTTCAAAGCCCTTTAAAGAATGCATAAGCTTATACTGTACGTCTGTCGGCATTGAGGTGCTGAAGCCCTGAATGTACATTTCTTCGGTAGACGCGCCTGTCGGCTCTACAAAAAGCTGATGTCTCTCCTTGTCTGAGAAGCGCACTATCTTGTCTTCAATTGAGGGACAGTAACGGGGACCTGTTCCGTGAATTTTTCCCGAATACATTGCGCTTCTGTGGAGGTTGCTCTTTATTATGTCATGTGTATTTGAATTTGTATATACTATATGACAGGGAAGCTGTTCTGCCTCGTTCATCTTCTTTTCATCGCTCAATGGAGAGTATGGAATCATATGCTCTTCCCCGTCCTGCCGCTCAAGCTGTGAAAAATCTATGCTTCCGCGCTTTACACGCGCGGGAGTTCCCGTCTTGAAGCGCATTACGGTAATTCCCTCACGGACTAAGGCATCTGTCAGTCCGTTTGCGGGCAGCATTCCGTCGGGACCGCTCTCATACGAAACGTCACCTACGAATATCTTTCCCTTAAGATATGTTCCTGCCGCAATAATGACCTTTTCGACTTCCCAGAATTCGCCTAATTTTGTATAAACTCCGCATACTCTTTTACGCCCGTCTATAATTTCGGTCTTGAAGTCGGTGATTTCCGCTTGAACTACACGGAGATTTTCCTGAAGCTCCAATGTATGCTTCATAATATTTCTGTATGCGCTTCTGTCTACCTGCACACGCTTAGAGTGTACCGCAGCCCCCTTACCTAAATTAAGGGTACGTGACTGCAAGGTCGCCTTGTCGGTCGCGACTCCCATTTCACCGCCGAGCGCATCTATTTCATATACCAAATGCCCCTTGCCGCTTCCGCCTATAGACGGATTGCAGGGCATATTCCCTATGGCGTCAAGGTTTATAGTAAAAATTACGGTATCAAGTCCCATTCTCGCGCAAGCGAGCGCCGCCTCAATTCCCGCATGTCCTGCGCCTACGACCGCAACAACAGCTCTGTATTCCATACTTACTCCGATTTTAAAAATTTCTTACACCCTATTCTAACACTTTTTTATAAAATTTACAACCTTTATTTTACAATACTTGCAAATTTATTTGATTTTTTCACGAAAACAACGGTTGCGATAGATTGCAAATCATAATTGGTGGCTTTTATATATCAGACATGATAAAATAATAAAGACCTGTTTGAAAAGATGGCAAAAATTTGCCGACTTGGTATATAAACCGACTAAAAAGCGTAAAATACCTAAATTGAGAAATACAAAAACCAAAAAGGAGAAACTATGATACCGAAAACCGCCGAGCTTTTTGACCTTTCGCACACACTTGCCGCACCGCTTCTTCTCGAATGTGAATACCCGTGGGAAGCGCTTCCCAAAATAAAGGATTTTATTCTATCGCTGGCAAAGACTCTCTCCGAAGACGATTATTACAAGGTATGCGAGGACGTATGGATAGCAAAGAGCGCAAAGATTGCGCCGAGCGCGCTTATCTGCGGTCCTACGATAATAGGCGAGAACACAGAAGTCCGCCACTGCGCATATATAAGAGGTAATGCTCTCATAGGAGACGGTGCCGTCATCGGCAATTCTACCGAGGTGAAAAACGCCATAATTTTTGACGGCGTGCAGATTCCCCATTATAATTACGTAGGCGACTCTATCCTCGGTTATAAGTCTCATATGGGCGCAGGCGCTATTGCCTCTAATGTCAGAAGCGACAAGCAGAATATTTCCGTATACACTCAAAGTGAGCGTATAGCGACCGGCTTACGCAAATTCGGCACAATACTCGGAGACTTTGTCGAGGTCGGCTGTAATTCTGTCCTCTGCCCGGGCTCTGTAGTCGGCAGAAATTCGCAGATATATCCGCTGACAAGAGTGCGCGGTGTAATTCCCGAAAGCTCTGTATGCAAAGCTCCCGACAATATTGTAAAAAAGAAATAACCTATTATATTTACAAAAGAAGGCTGTCTCAAATGCAAGCACGCATAGAGACAGCCTCGTTTTTTAATCAGTGCTATTCAATTTATTTTATTTCGAGCGTATAGGATACCTCGGGCATATTCTCATAGCTACCCGCATCGCTTATGGTAAGAGCGCCGTCCTTAACGGTAAAGGTTGTAAGACGTCCCTCTCCCTCCTGATACTTCATCGAAATTCCGTCGTCGGTATAAAGGATTCCCGACGCATTTTTTCCGTATGAGCAAAGAACATAGCTTTCTTCTGGCTTGCTCTCTATGAACTGACGCTTCTCTGCCATAGGAATTACCGAGCCTTCCTTAACGAAAAGCGCACCGCCTCTGTTCTTCGGAGGAATATATTCTATCTCCTGCTCGCCCTCATAAAGCTCGCCCGTGAAGAAATCGTACCAGCGGCCCTTAGGCAGATACATATTTGTTTTCTTGCCGTCTTTCTCTCTTTCGCCGTTTGAAAGGAATGCGCCAACAAGCAGACTGTCGCCCAACATATACTCTGTAAGTCTTTCATAAGCACGCTCGTCATCGGGATAAACGAGAGGCAAGGCTCTCATAACGGGCATACCCGTCTCATAAGCCTGATGAGCTGCGGTATACATATAGGGGGCAAGCGCATAACGGATATTGTCATAATCACGGAATGCGGCTTTCCCCTCCTCTGTAAGATACCAGGGCTGACGCCAGTAGAACCAGTTATTGAGCTGTGCCCAAGGCTGTAAAAATCCGAAATGGATGCCCTCGTTTGAGAATACCTCCATATCACAGCTTGTGTTGGAGTGTCCGCACATTCCGAGGTTAAGAAGCGAAACAAGCGGCGCAAATCCTCCGCCCGTGTCTCCTGCCCAGGTTGCCGCATACTTCTGTATTCCCGTATAACCGCCCGCACTGTATATCATAGAACGTCTGCCGGTATGAGACGTGAAGCCCTCGCTCATCTGCTTTGCGTATACAACGGGGTAAAGGTTATGCATTTCATCGTCTCTGTATTTGCCTGCCCAGAGTCTGTCGGGATGCTCAAGAACCTGATATGCGCCGTCAAGCTTGAAGCAAGCGGCACCCTGATCTACGAACTTCTTAAGATGCTCGAACCAAGGCTCACCGGGTATTGTGAGGTTGTCCGACTTCATTGTCCTTGCCACAAGATGAGTATCCTTTTCAAAAGAGCCGTCATCCTCCTGCGAGATTACGACAGGGTGGCTTTCTTCATATTTTTCTTCTTCATACTGGAACAAGTCATAATTACAGCAGAGCCACAGGCTGAGCTTATAACCGAGTCTGTTAAGTGCGCCGAAAAAGGTGTTAGGGCCCTTCTGACAGTATGAAGGAATACGGAAACGGGTGTCGCTCCATTTCTTCTTTACCGTGGGATCGTAATTAGTTTCCATCCAGCCGGGCTCAAGTCCTATGATATCACAGGGAATTTCTTCATTACGGAAAGTGTATGCCTCGTTCATCATACCGAATGCGTCAATGTCGGTATTGCAAACATATGTAAGACCCATAGCCCACTTTGGAAGCATAGAGGGTCTGCCCGTGTAGGATGTATAGTTTTTCAAAAGCTCGGCATAGTCTGCGCCTGTATAAAGGCTTATGTCGGGCGCTCCGTCCCTTGCGGATATGAGAAGCGCATCCGATTTGCTCTGCGCGTCTATTGTGTGCTGATAGGTGGTATTTACCGTTACCGCCCAGCCGCGGCTTGACATAAGGTACGGAATAGGCTGATAGGACTGCACGTTAGTGACCCACATATTGCACTTATAGCCTCTCTTGTCGAGACGGTCACGTGTAACGTCTCCGAGACCGTAAAGATGCTCCTTTTCTGTGAGTGTGAAGGAAACGCACCAGCCTCCCTTTTTATAGAAAAACTCTACGGTCGTAAGAGCTTCTCCCTTTTCGTTTTTGAGTATCAGGGTGTTGCCCTTTATCTCATAATTCGGCAATGAAGCATCCGAGGCGGGCTTGGTTATTCCGTATCTGTCAAGACAGCATTCCTTAGCCGCCACGTCGGAAATTCTCATAGCGTTTTTAGCTATGGGCGCAATTTGGTATTCTATACCGTTTATTACCTCTTTCATTTTTTGTCCTCCCAAAAAATTTATAATTATAATAAAATATACTTGCTCATCTCAGCTTGCGCTGACCGACTGTTTCTACTCGCAGTGTGTTCGTACTGCCTGGAGTGTCAAGCGGGAAGCCTGCCGCTATTACGACACGGTCTCCGTCCTCGACGATATCAAGCTGCTTTGCGCAGTCTATCGCGTGAATGAAAAGCTCCTCCGAGCTTCTCTGATATCTCGCGAGAACGGGGTAAATTCCCCAGGAAAGCGCCAACTGATGATAGGTCTTTTCTACGGGTGTCGCCGCCACAAGTGCTTCATAAGGGCGGAATTTCGACATTCTGCGTGCCGTCTGACCGTATTTCGAGACGGCTATTATCGCCTTCGCCTTCAAGTCTCTCGCTGTAGTACAAGCCGCGTCGCAGACCGCGTTTGTCGTGTCGCTGTAATCTATTTCGTAGCGGATTCCCTTGTATACCTCCATTTCGAAGGCATCCTTCTCTGCCTGCTCCGCTATTTTCGCCATAGTCTGCACCGCTTCTATCGGGTATTTTCCCATTGCCGTTTCGCCCGAAAGCATAACTGCTGAGGTGCCGTCAAAGACCGCATTCGCTACGTCGGTTATTTCGGCTCTTGTCGGATGCGGGTGGCTTATCATGGATTCAAGCATCTGGGTAGCCGTAATTACCATTTTCCCCGACTGATAGCATTTTCTTATAAAGCGCTTCTGCAAGCCGGGCAGCTTTTCGTATTCTATCTCGACGCCCATATCGCCTCGGGCAACCATAATTCCGTCTACCTCATTAAGTATCTCATCGAAATTATTGATACCCTCGGCATTTTCTATCTTCGCTATTATTCTTATGCTGTGACCGCCGTTAAAATCCAGAAACTTGCGCAGAGCTATCATATCCTCCTTGCATCTCGTAAAGGAAGCCGCCACAAAATCCACGTCATTCTGAATTCCGAAAAGCAGGTCCTCCTTGTCCTTCTCGCTGAGGTAAGGCATATCGAGCTTTATTCCCGGAAGATTCAAGCCCTTTTTCTCTCCAAGCTCGCCGCCTCTGACAACGGTGCAAACGATATCCGTCTTTGAAAGCTCCCTGACCTTAAGCTCGAGCTTTCCATCATCCACTAATATCTTGTCCCCCACATTAAGCTTTGAGGGCAGAGGCTCATACGTTATTGAAACGGTGTCAGAATCTCCTTCAAGCTCCCTTGTGGTAAGCGTAAAGGTATCTCCCCTTTTAAGAGTTACCGTTTTTTCCTTCAATGTCCTTGTCCGTATTTCGGGACCCCTTGTATCAAGAAGTATGGCAAGAGGACAGGAAAGCTCGGTCCTTACCTTTTTGAGCATATCTATGTTTTCCTTGTGATAAGTGTGCGTTCCGTGAGAAAAATTCAAGCGTGCAACATTCATTCCCGCCTTCACGAGACTGAGCATAGCCTCCTCGCTCTGTGTGGCAGGTCCTATGGTGCAAACTATCTTTGTCTTTCGCATAATTGTTCCTTTTCGTTTTTTGTGCTTTTTCCTTTTAATATTCCCGAGTTTCTGCAATAAATACGGATGAGGGGCTGTATGTTTTCTGTAAATGAATTGATGCTGACGCATCATGAATTGGCTTCGCCACGATTTCTCACTTCGCTCCATGAATTGAATTGCAACCAATCTGCCGTAAGGCACAATTCATAAAGCAGGCAATTCACGAAAGCAAGGCTTTCAATTCACGCAAGCGCAGGCTTGCAATTCATTGGGGCTGTCGTAAATAGGAAAAAACATTTGCGACAGCCCCATATGGGAGCGATTTATTCTCAGTTTTCTTTAAATTCGTCCTCGGAGACGGTATCATCCTTCAATATATCGATATCGCCTTCATCATACATCTCATCATCATCCTTGCCGTGTCGGAGATCATATCCCAAAACAGAATCGTCAAGGTCAAAATCGGTATCGTCGAGATAACCGTCAAAGTCCATTTCGGCATCCAGTTCCTGCTTTTCCTGATAAAGCAGATATGCGCCTGTCGCCGCTTCCATAGTTGCTACAGCAAGAAACGCGGCTGAAATACTCTTTTTCTTCGCGCAGAGAATAATAAACATTATAAACGAAGAAAATGCCTGAACCAACAAAGCAACCGCTACAAAAAATCTTGATTTCTTCAACATAAGTAATCTCCTTTATATAAATTTATTTTTTTGCGTTTTCTTTCAGATACGCATTTATAAAGCCGTCGATATCTCCGTCCATAACAGATGCGATATTTCCGTCCTCATAGCCTGTGCGTGTATCCTTTACGAGTGTGTAGGGCATGAATACATAGCTTCGTATCTGCGCGCCCCACTCGATATTGGTCTTGTTGCCCTGAATGTCCTCGATTTTATCAAGCTTTTCTCTCTCTTTAATTTCAAGAAGCTTTGACTTTAGCATTTTAAGTGCCGTCTCCTTGTTCTGAAGCTGGCTTCGCTCTGTC
>SVQV01000112.1 GCA_015065175.1 Oscillospiraceae bacterium
CCCACTTGCCGACGATCTCAGCGTTTTTGTAGTGCCTCTTTGCGAAGTCTTCAAGCTCCTGCCAACAGCCGCCTTGCTTACCTGTGCGGTGCCCTCCGCCGCCGAGTAGCAGAATATCTCCGTAGTTTCGAAATGATAGACCTGTACCCGCTTCGTCCACATACATTCCGCCCATATTCTGCGCCCCTTTCAGCGCAATAACGTAAGAACGGTGCTGATAGAGCTTTAAGGGATAAAGCCCGTGTTTATTAAGGATTGGAAAATGTGTTGCGATGATAAGTTTTTTGTATGTTATCTCACCATGATTAGTTTTTGCCTTGTACGGCATCAGCTCTACTACCTTTGTATGCTCGTATATCTGCAGATCTTTTGCTATCGTATACAGGAATTTTAAAGGGTGAAACTGCGCCTGATCTTTTATTCGCACTGAGCCTGCAACTTTGAAAGGAAGTTCATTTGCATTTGAAAACTCAGCCTTTATACCGAGGCGGTTCAGCGCAGAGACCTCCTTTTCAATTTTCTTACGGTCATATAGGGAGTAAACGTAGGAAGCCCTCGCTTCGTAGTCGCAGTCAATATTTGCACAAAGTTGTGAGTATTCTTTACACGCTTTTTTCTGTGCTTCTACATAAAGTCGCGCCTTATTCTCGCCAAAGCGGCGTATCATTTTGTCGTAGATCAATCCATGCTGCAGTGTAATTTTTGCCGTTGTGTTTCTTGTAATGCCGCCGCAGATTTCTGCCGCCTCTACCAACAAACAATCCACACCCGCATTTTTCAGCTTATGAGCGCACAAGATTCCCGCAATCCCTCCACCGATGATCAAAACATCGGTGCTTTTATTTTCCTCCAATGCATCAAAGCGCACTCGCGGCGAGTCGTTTTCCCAAATCGATTCCATATTTATCCTCCGTGCTTTCATATAATTAGTTTTTGTTGTTTTCATAGCGGATATACGCATATCAAAATAAAGAGCATTTTGATTCTGTCAATATAAGCTTAAACGAGTGGAAAGAAATCCTTTCTGATGAAAAATCTGACGAAGAGCATTTTTTGATATGCAAAGGGCTATGCCGATCGGTTATACAAGAATAAACAAAAAATCAGAAATTAATAAAACTCAAACATTTTTCAAATCTTTCAAAAACATCAAGCAGGTATAATAGGACCGTAAAATAAAGAAAGAGGGTATTATTATGAACAAAAACGATCATGATTTTCTTATTCAGAAAATTCGCACACAGTATACTGAGAAAGAACATACCGAGCTTGATGAGCTTAAGGCATTAGACCGCAAGGTCAAGCGCCCCGCCGAAGTATTTGCATATGTTTTTGGCAGCGTCAGCGCAATTATTATGGGTAGCGGAATGAGTCTTGTAATGACCGACATTGCTGAAACGTTAGGTATTCAGAACCCAATGCTCTATGGAATTGTCGTTGGTGTCATAGGTCTCTTTATGGCTATAATCAACTATCCTGTATATAAAGGATTTTTAAACTCACGCCGAAAGAAATATGCGGATAAGATAATTTCACTCAGCGATAAAATTATGAAAGATTAAGTATCTTATAGGCGAAACGGGATTTTACCGTCTCGCCTTTTTGCGTTTTATGAGGCGGCATATTAAGCAAAATATACTTATTTTGACGGTGAAAGCCGTAAATAATCTAACATTTTTTTATATTATTGTGAAACGAAAACAAAACTTTAACATTTCAATGATATAATAAAATAAAGTACCGTTTTTAGAAAGGTTATATAAAATGGAGTACAGACAGCTTCCGCGCGGTGATGAAACGGAAAAATTCAGCGTAATTGGCATTGGACTTGGAGGCATCGGGCAGACGCCTCCCGAAGAAATAGAAGCAATTATTTGCAAAGCAATTGACAATGGAATTAACTTTTTTGATATGTGTACCGCAGGAGCTACTTTTGCTCCTTTCGGGCGAGCTATAGCAGGCCGCAGAGATAAAGTTTTCTTACAAGTGCATTTTGGCGCAGTATATGATGAAAACGGTGAATACGGTTGGTGCAGAGATTTCGACACAATAAAAAGAACATTCTTGTGGGAGCTTGATACTTTAGGAACAAATTACGTAGATTTCGGTTTTCTGCACTGTGTAGATGAGGACGATGATTTTGACAAGCTTTCGGATATTGGAGTATTGGATTATTTGAAGGAGCTGAAAAGCAAAGGAGTTGTTCGTCATATCGGATTTTCCTCACATACTCCGAGCGTGGCAAACCGTATTATTGATACAGGGCTTGTTGATATGATGATGTTCTCGATAAATCCCGCTTACGATTTTGAAAAGGGGGATGAATACGGAATAGGAAGCGTTAAAGAACGTTTTGAATTGTTTCAAAGATGCGCAAGGGAAGGAATCGGTATTTCGGTTATGAAACCGTTCTTTGCGGGACAGCTTCTGTCGGCAGAGCAGTCGCCATTCGGTGTTGCGCTCACACATATACAGTGCTTACAATATGCGCTTGACCGCCCGGGCGTGCTTGTAGCAGTTCCCGGAGTGCAAAATATGGCGCATCTTGATCAGGTGATTAAGTATCTGCATGCAACAGATAAGGAAAAGGATTATTCCGTTATTGGCACATTCACCGCAGATACTATTACAGGAACTTGTGTATATTGTAATCATTGTCAGCCGTGTCCTGCGGGTATAGACATCGGTCTTGTAAATAAGTATTACGATCTCGCTCTTGCGGGAGACGACATTGCGGCAAATCATTATACCAAGCTATCTGTTAAGGCAGATGCTTGTTTACATTGCGGTCATTGTGAAAGCCGTTGCCCCTTTAGTGTAAAGCAAGAAAAGAGAATGGATGATATCAATCGATATTTCACGAAAAGAGGTAAATAAGATGTTTAAGATATTAGTTGTGGAAGATGACAAGGAGCTTAACAAGACAGTCTGTTCATTTTTGAATCACAGCGGATACGAGGCAATTGGATGTACAAATGCGAACGAAGCATATGATTCACTTTATGAGAACATGTTTGATCTGATAGTTTCTGATATTATGATGCCGAATGTTGACGGTTTTGAATTTGCACGTAGTATTCGTGATGTTAACAGCGATATTCCTATTTTATTTATGACCGCACGGGACGATATTGCCTCTAAACAGAGGGGATTTCGCATAGGTGTAGATGATTATATGGTAAAACCAATTGATTTGGATGAGCTTTTTTTACGAATCGGCGCTTTGCTTCGACGCGCAAAAATTGCTTCAAGCCGCAAGTTAGAAATCGGCAGATTTGTAATGGATGCCGATGAGCATACAGCTTATCTTGGAGATGAAGAGATTCTTCTCACAAACCGTGAGTTCAGCATTCTGTATAAGCTTTTATCATATCCCAAAAAGACTTTTACCAGAACGCAGCTTATGGATGAATTTTGGGACGCCGATACCGAAACTGCGCCGAGAGCAGTGGATGTATATATGACTAAGCTTCGTTCCAAGCTTGCCGACTGCGAGGATTTTGAAATAAAAACAGTGCATGGGCTTGGATATAAGGCGGTGATAAAATGAAAGAAAACACACGGATAAGATCGGTATTAAAAGCAATCAATCATTATTTGGTGTTTTTTCTGCTTGCCGCATTTGTTATTACTTGCTGTATGCTTCTGTTTTTGAGTGTTTTCTCCCACTCAATCGACATTACTTTTACCGAAAATGATGTGCAATTAGCCGCCATGTTGACCTTCTGGAATGTTGTTCTGCTTAGCTTTTTGTTTACGGTTATTGATACAGTGCGTCGAAAAATAACTGTTGATATGCCTGTCAAACGTATTATAGAAGCGGCGCAACAGATAATGCAAGGCGATTTCAGCGTGCGTATTCCTTCCGAAAACAAGCTTTCGACAGATGAAAAATTCCAAGAAGTAATTGAATGCTTCAACAAAATGGCAGAAGAACTCGGAAGCGTAGAAACCTTGCGTACAGATTTTATAGCTAACGTATCTCACGAAATGAAAACACCTCTTTCGGTTATGCATAATTACGGAACTTTGCTTCAAAGCCCGGATTTAACAGACGAAAAGCGTATTGAATATGCAAAAGGAGTAACAGATAGTTCCCGTAAGCTTGCCGATATGATGTCTAATATTCTTAAATTAAACCGCCTTGAAAATCAGCAGATATTTCCAAAGGTTGCAGAATTCGATTTAGGAGAGCAACTCTGTGAATGCCTTTTGCAATATGAGAATGTTTGGGAAAAGGAAAATATTGAAATAGAGACTGAAATCGAGGAAGATGTAAAAGTGAGAGCCGACTCGGAGCTGCTTGGCTTGGTGTGGAATAATCTTTTTTCAAATGCATTTAAGTTTACTTCTTCCGGCGGCAAGGTTTTTGTATCGCTTTCGGTAGAAGACAATTATGCAGTCGTAAAGGTTCGGGATACCGGCTGTGGAATGACACCCGAGGTAGGGGCACATATTTTTGAAAAATTTTACCAAGGAGACAATTCTCGAGCTGTACAGGGAAACGGCCTTGGTCTTGCGCTTGTGAAGCGTGTGATCGTTATTGTCGGCGGAGAGATCGGTGTAGAAAGCGAAGTTGGAAAGGGAAGCACCTTCACTGTAAAGATAGGACTCTGATATGAATTGGAAAAAAGTTGCAAATAAGATACTGTTTCCTTCGGTTTGGATTATAGTGTTCCTTGGTATATTAAGTGCCATCGGACTTGCTTATGTTTTTATGAATGGGGCAGAAGAAATATTGCTTGCCATTCCTGTGTATGTCATCTCGTTTTATACACTTTCTGTCGCATGCTTGTATTCTATCTTCATATTTCCGTCGCAGTATAAAAGCATAAAAGAAAAGGTTTTAAAAAAACAATTTGTAAATCGTTATATAAACGATTTAGAGTACAGGAACAAAGCATCGCTTTTTTGTTCGCTTGCGGTCAATCTCCTGTATGTAACCGTTAATGTTATTTACACTTTCATAAATCATACAGCTTGGTTTGGCGTACTTGCGGTGTATTATCTTATTCTTTCGGTAATGCGTTTTTTGCTTGCAAGATACGTTTACAAGAATAAACTGTGGCAGGATGAGGAGAGAGAGCTGAAATATACACGCCTGTGCGGTATTATTCTTACGACATTGAATCTTGTGTTATCGGGGGCGATTCTGATGATTTTGTATCAGAAAAAAGGCTTCGAATATATAGGAATACTGATTTATGTTATGGCAGCATATACATTTTATATTACTGTTACAGCGATCATAGATCTGGTGAAATACCGTAAATATAATAATTCTATTTTATCTGTTACAAAAGTTATAAAGCTGGCAAGTGCGCTTGTTTCAATGCTGTCACTTGAAACTGCAATGTTTGCACAGTTTGGCGCAGATATGTCTGAAAGCTCAAAGCAGCTTATGATAGCTCTTACAGGCGCAGGTATCAGTATTGTAATAATTACGATGTCTGTTATGCTGATAGTTGGAACAACAAAGAAAATTAAAAAGATTAGGAATAAAATATGATGAACGACAAAAATTCTTTTCATTACACTTACTCTGCAAAAGAGCAGAAGGAAATAGAAGCTATAAGAAAAAAATATTCAACACATAAAGAAGCGGAAGATAAATTGACACAGCTTCGCCGTTTGGATGCGGGAGTGACACAAAAGCCAACGATCGTTTCTCTTGTCTTTGGCATTATAGGAACATTGATTCTCGGATTCGGTATGAGCCTTATTATGACAGATATTAGCGAAGCTATTGGATTATATGATACAGTCGCTTTAATTGTTGGTGTGCTTGTAGGTGTTGTCGGCTTGTTTTTAATAAGCATGGCGTATCCTGTTTATAACCGTATATTAAAAAAAGGACGAGAAAAGATAGCACCCGAAATCATAAGGCTTACGGATGAGTTGATGAGATAAAACAGAACCGTTTCAATTTTCATATTCATAAATGAAATTGGAACGGTTTTTTCTTTTGTGTCTCTTCGTCAAAAATAAACATATAATGTAATGGTGCTTCACACCAAAATTCATATAGGAGGTATTTTATGGATAATCAAAATACGTTTATGAGAAGTGCCAACTGCTGTCATTGTAACTGCAATACAAATAAGTGCAACAATTATAAGCCTTCTTGCGATGATAATAAAGATAAAAAAAATATCCTTGTACGGTTTGCCCGCCCGGTCCGAGAGGTCCTATGGGACCGAGAGGGCCATACGGTCCAAGGGGGCCTGTTGGACCCGTAGGTCCGGTAGGTCCGACAGGACCACAAGGTCCGATTGGACCGCGAGGCTTTCAAGGTCCAACAGGCCCTCAAGGTCCTGTTGGTGCAACGGGTCCTGTGGGTCCCCAAGGTCCTATAGGTTTGACGGGTCCCGCAGGTCCTCAAGGCCCGGTAGGCGAAACAGGTCCCGCAGGGCCTCAAGGTCCAATAGGCGAAACAGGACCCGCAGGTCCCCAAGGTCCGATAGGTGAAACAGGTCCCGCAGGTCCCCAGGGCCCGATAGGTGAAACAGGTCCCGTAGGTCCTCAAGGTCCGATAGGAGAAACAGGTCCCGTAGGTCCTCAAGGTCCGATAGGAGAAACAGGTCCCGTAGGTCCTCAAGGTCCGATAGGAGAAACAGGACCCGTAGGTCCTCAAGGTCCGATAGGAGAAACAGGTCCCGTAGGTCCTCAAGGTCCGATAGGAGAAACAGGACCCGTAGGTCCTCAAGGTCCGATAGGCGAAACAGGTCCCGTAGGTCCTCAAGGTCCGATAGGAGAAACAGGACCCGTAGGTC
>SVQV01000113.1 GCA_015065175.1 Oscillospiraceae bacterium
GTCTTTCCAAATTTATCTCTCAAAGCATCAAATACCTTGTAAAATCTTGCATCGCCGTCATCAAAACGGTTGATGAAGAATGACTTCGGAATTTTAGCCTCTGTCGCATAATCCCAAGCAAGCTCTGTGCCTACCTGCACGCCGTCCTTACCGTCAACAACGATGATAGCGCTGTCTGCAACTCTGACACACTGCTTCACTTCTCCTTCGAAGTCGAAATAACCGGGAGTGTCCAATATATTTATCTTCACATCGCGCCAATTTACAGATGCGAGTGATGCGGAAATAGAATATCCTCTTTTTATCTCTTCGGGATCGAAATCGCAGACGGTATTTCCGTCGGGAATCTTTCCGAGTCTTTCAGTAGATTTTGTAATGTACAGAAGAGCCTCTGCGAGCGAGGTCTTTCCTGCGCCTCCGTGTCCGAGAAGACAAATGTTTCTAATCGCTTTTGTTGAATAGTTTTCCATAGGTAGAGTTCTCCTTTACTAATACTGATATATCAAGATAATTAAATGTTATCTTATACAGTAAGTATACACTATTCAAAGCGAAATTTCAATAGCTTTTTGCATTTTCCACATAAAACACATATTTTACCCCAATTGTATGTGGAAATTGCACAAAAATATTGTTTCAAACAAGTCTTCCCTGCCAGGTATTCCGTGAAAACATCAATTTATCTATAGTATTTATAACAACAAACTTCTTTTTACTCCATTCCGGAGCTAAAAGATCATCGCTTTTTCCGTCACCTGTTATACGTCCTATAACGATATCGTCGGGAATGACTTCAAGCTGTCTGCAAATGATCTCGGCATACTCCTCCATTTCCATAGGAGTATATTCCCCGTTTTCATACATTTGTGCAAGTACTGTTCCTTTTAAGACATGCAGCATATGGAATTTGATCTGGTCTGGGCGCATTTCTCCTATTACTCTTGCGCTTTCGAGCATCCGTTCGCTATCCTCGTATGGAAGTCCGTTTATCAGATGAACACATATCTTTATCTTATCCGATGCCTGACGCAAGCGGCAAAAGCCGTCTGAAAACTCTTCAAAGGTGTGACCTCGGTTTATAAGACGCGCGGTATCGTCAAATATACTTTGCAATCCAAGCTCTACGGTGAGATATGTTTTCTCGGCTATTTCGGCTAACAACTCTACAGTCTCGTTCGGCAAGCAGTCTGCTCTTGTGGCTATATTGAAACCTACCGCGTTTGGAAAATTTAGTATCTGCCTGTAAATATCTCTCAATTTATCTGTGTTTGCGTAAGTGTTTGTATGCGCCTGGAGATACGGAATGAATTTATTTGTCTGCCACTTTGTCTTCATAACAGATATCTGCCGCTCGTACTGCTCCGCAAGGGGCATTTGAGCTGACTGAGAGAAATCACCACTTCCGCGTGAGGAGCAATAGATGCATCCTCCGTAGCCGCACCTTCCGTCAATGTTGGGACAAGTGAATCCTGCATCCAATGTAATTTTCGCACATTTTTCTCCAAATGTCTTTCTCAAAAAATAATCGTATGTATAATAGCGTTTATTAGAATCAGTGTTTTTGAAAGGATTTGTGTCCTTCTGCTTGGTTTTATTCGTCATAATTTATACTTCTTCTTTTTTCTGAAGATATTTCAATGTTTCAAATATGCTTGATACTCCCGCAAGCGTCACGCCTTCGGGAACCTTTATTCGTGCATTCACGTTTTTCTTCGGCAGGATTATCGTTTTAAATCCAAGTCGCACCGATTCTTTTACACGGTATTCAACGTGAGAAACCGAGCGTATTTCACCCGACAGTCCTATTTCACCGAATGCTATCAGATTATTGGGAGCTATCCTGTCTGTTACCGCCGAAATAAGCGACATTGCGACCGACAGGTCTGCCGCAGGTTCATCCAGCCTCATCCCACCCGCAATATTGATATAGACATCATTCTGAGAAAACTTAAGTCCGAGACGTCTCTCGAGAACCGCTAACAAAAGACACATTCTGTTATAATCGAATCCGTCCGAGGTTCTCTTTGGAGAAGGAAATACTGTAGGTGCGACAAGCGACTGTATCTCGGTAATAATGGGACGGCTTCCCTCGATTATACATCCCGCGCAGTTGCCGCCTATGCTCTCGACTCTCCCCTCAAGCATCATTTCCGAAGGATTCGGAACCTCAAGTAAGCCTATATCACTCATCTCGAAAACGCCTATTTCATTTGTAGAGCCGTATCTGTTTTTTATCGCTCGTATTATTCTGTAGGACTGACGTCTTTCGCCTTCAAAATATAGGACCGCATCAACCATATGCTCAAGAATTTTCGGTCCCGAAATGCCTCCCTCTTTATTGACATGACCCACAAGAAAAACGGAGCAGCCTGTTCTCTTTGCAAGCTCGATAAAGGTCATAGCGCACTCTCTTACCTGAGAGATACTTCCCGAAAACGATGTGAACTTTTCACTGTACATCGTCTGTATGGAGTCAACCATAAGAACGTCGGGCTTTATTCTTTCATACTCCGACACTACAGAGTCAACAGATGTTTCTGCCAAAAGATAAAGCTCGCCTTCGTTGATTTTCAAACGTTGCGCGCGTAGCTTTATCTGCCCAAGCGACTCCTCGCCCGACACGTAAAGAACACGTCTTCCGCTCGCAAGCTTATTACATATCTGCAATAAGAGCGTGGATTTTCCTATTCCCGGTTCACCGCTTATAAGCACTACAGAGCCTTTAACGAGACCGCCTCCAAGCACTCTGTCAAGCTCTCCTAAGCCCGTTTTCATTCTGATATAATCCGCTATTTCAAGCTGACTCAGTCTTTCCGCATAATTTACGGGCTTTGCCTTAGTCTTGTTATCAGTCTTTTCGATGATCTGCTCCTGCTCTTCAAATGTGTTCCATGCTCCGCAATCGGGGCATTTTCCAAGCCATTTAGCGTTTGTAAATCCGCATTCGGAGCATACAAAAATATTTTTAGACGTCTTCATAGGTAAAATTTCCTTTTACTTTTTTATATATTCCATAATACCACAAAAAATCTGAAAAGACAATTGGGTTTGATAATCTTTTGAAGATAATTTTTCACATTCCTCGCGATTAGACAAAAAACCGCACTCTATCAGGACTGCTGTTCCCTTCGCATTATCGAGCAAGTAGATATTTCCCTCGCTCGCTTTTACCTGTCTTGTGTTATAATCCTGCAACGTACTTTTTACCATGTTCTGAATTTCACATGCCAAAAGTCTGCTTTCCTCACTGCTCGGCGGATAATAGACCTGCATTCCTCGGCAGTTTTCCTGAGGAAAATTATTCATATGAATACTTATAAAGACAGCATCGGGATTTTCTTCGGCAAATTTCAGCCTGTTTTTCAAATCATAATGCTTTCTGTGCCCTTTGATATTTTCCTCTTCCGTATAGAGCAGCTTATCCTCTGTCCTTGTCAATATCACGTTGAAGCCGTTAGTTTTCAGAACCTCCGCAAGCATATTGCAGATGCTCAGATTTATATCCTTTTCGTAGACTCCGTTAATACCTATAGCGCCGGCATCCTCACCGCCGTGTCCTGCATCCAATATAAAGGTATATTCGGACACGTCAGCAGAAGCGATCAGATCGGATGTCGGCAACTGAGAAGACAAATAACAGACAGAAATTCCGAAAATCCAAAACAGAACAAGTGAGAAAAAAATCTTTACCGTATCACAAAACCATGTTTTTTTCAAAAAAGAAAACCTCCATTCTTTGTGCTACAAATATATGGCGGTTTTCGGTATATTATTCGGTATATGAGTTTTAAAAATTATTTTTTTGCGGGAAATATTCTGAAGTTCTTGCATCCCAAAATATATGCAAGAGCAGATGTAACTACAGCGGGAATTACAGTGAAGAAATAAACGAGGGATCTAAAAAGCAGAGTCGATGTCAAGGAAATATCAAAGGGGGCGAAAACAGCCTTGATGATTCCGAGATATGTGGCTTGAATAAAGCTGCTTATCATGTACGCAACTCCATAAAGGTTTGATGCCGCTTGAGAGTCCCCTAAAAGATGACCGAAAAGGAAGCCTACAAAAACAAGAAGCGCCAATATAAGATTGGGAATATTTGCGCAAAGCGCAACCTTTGCCCCGTAAAGCTTATCTAATTTCATACGTCCCGACTCAACACGTATAATATCTCTTGCGCCCTGCTCCCACATTATAGCATATATCAGCACCATATAAAAGCCTGTCGCAAAAATGCTTACAACGAGCAAAATCTTATCAGATATGGAATTGTTTATTCCGCCTGTCGCAAATGAAAGCACCAAGCCAAAAACCATCATGCCGAACTGATTAAGTATCAAGCGTATTATGTTGTAAGAATTGTTTTTTATAAATCTCATAAAAATCTCACTGTGTATTTTTGATATTTGATATATTATTGATCAACAGATTACAATTTTATTTTACCCAACAGTTCAATCAATTTCAAGTAGTAAGAGGAATTGTTTACAAATTATCCACTAAAAATTATAGGAATATAGTATAATTAAATATAGATTGGAGGCGTTGGGATGTCTGTTTTAACACTTAATAATGCGGATATGCAGCAGTTCCCTGATATTTTAAGGGAATTTGCATCATACAAAAGAGTAATCGAGGGGCTGTCTGAAAAAACAGTGTGCGAGTATTTACTCGACCTTCGCACCTTTTTCAGATACACGGAAGCAACAAGGCTCGGTGTAGATATTGAAAGCGAAAGCTTTTTTGATATTGATATAACCAATATTGATGCCGATTACATAAAAAACATAAAGACGGAAAAGATATATGAGTTTCTTATGTATGCAAGCGAAAGCCGAAAAAACGGATGGGCGAGTCGCTCACGTAAGCTCTCATCCTTAAAGGCGTTTTTTAAATACTTGACAGTTAAAAAGCATGTGCTTGAATCCAATCCCACATCCGACATATCTGCTCCGAAAAAGCACGCCGCACTCCCAAAGCATCTGACACTGAATGAAAGTATTTCACTCCTTGAAAGCATAAAATCTGATGAAAACTCCAAAAATTCAAAAAGAGATTTTGCGATAGTAACACTTTTTTTGAATTGCGGAATGCGACTTTCCGAGCTTGTAAACATAAATCTTAACGACATAGATCCAGAGCTGCGCTCCTTAACCGTTACAGGAAAGGGGGCAAAGCAAAGAATAGTTTATCTGAACGACTCCTGCCGACGCGCGCTTGTCGATTACCTGAAGATAAGAACCTCAGAGGATGCGTCAAACCTGAAGACCCCTGCCCTGTTTCTAAGCAACAGGCAAACGAGAATAAGTCCCAAAACTGTACAGTGGTTGGTATATAAATATCTCGATGCGGCAGGACTCGACCACAGAGGACTTTCGGTTCATAAGCTAAGACACACAGCTGCCACTCTTATGTACCAGACGGGAAACGTTGACGTCCGTGTGTTAAAAGACATTTTAGGTCACGAGCAATTGAACACAACGCAGATCTATACCCACGTCAGCAATGAAAACATGATACATGCAATAGAATCAAACCCGCTTTCAGACGTAGAAATAAAGGTACAAAAGGACGAGCATTACGACGAAGACAACGAGGAGTGACGAGGCCGTACCTCTTTGCATATAATGCATTGAGGTGATGCTTTTGCAGAGCGAGCTTTACTGTCTCGGAAGGAAGAAAAAGAAGAGCAAGGTTAAAAGAACAGTTTTTCTTCTTGTTGTGTTCTGCCTTGTTTTATATCTTAATAATTCGGTTTTTTCTTTAGTTTCAGCCGTGTCATCGGCGGAAATCAGAAACAAAGCTGTCGAAGAATTGAACCGTGCCGTATACAAGCAGATGAGTGAAAACAGCGAGCTTTACTCAAGCCTTGCATCAATTTCGAAAAAGTCGGACGGCTCTATCGCCTCGCTTGAAATAGATCATGCTAAGCTGATATTCGCCCGCACAATGCTTTTATCCTCTGTTATGTCAGAATTGCAAAGCTCGGAATATTTGAATACGGAAATTCCGTTGGGCAACCTTTCGGGGATAAACCTGCTTTCTGGCTTAGGACCTAAGATCACCGTCAAGTCTTTTCTGAGTAAAAATTTAAATGCCTACTTTGAAAGCTGCTTCACGGAGATCGGAATAAACCAATCGCTCTATCAGATAAATTTTGTTTTTTCATGTGAATTTGATCTGCTTATTCCGTCCAGGAGAGATACAATAGAGCTGACGCAGGAATTTCCCGTTATGAGTACTGTGATAGTGGGAGATGTTCCCGATGCATTCACTCAGATAGTGCGCCTGACGGACGATATAACAGAAAGCGACATAGATGACATTTTTGACTTTGGCGCAGAATTAAACTAATTTTTCGAGGTGCACAATGAATATAGGCAAAAAAATAAAGGATATTCGAAGGCAGAAAAGGATAACGCAAGCGGAACTTGCAAAAGATGTTATCACGAGAAACATGCTGAGCCAGATAGAAAACGGTAAGGCTACCCCCTCCATACCTACTCTTGTGCATATTGCAAATGTCCTTGAGATTCCTGTCGAATATCTGATTTCCGAAAATGAAAATCTTTTTGATTTTACAAAAAAGGCGTTTGTCGAAAAATTAAAAAAGGCGTATGCTGCCAAAAAATATTCTGACTGTATTTACATATGGGAAAGCTCACAGAATCAAGCGGATGATGAGATCTCACTTATTATGGCTCATTCGTATCTTGAATAC
>SVQV01000114.1 GCA_015065175.1 Oscillospiraceae bacterium
GGGCGGCTCTTTGCCTTGCCATTTTCTTTTTCTTCCTCTTTGATTTTTTCTTTCTCATTATCATTCTCATTAAACTGCTTGCGGTCTTTTTGCGGTATCTCTGCGGTGCGGTGCGGTTCTTGCGGTTTTGCGGTATTTTCTGCGATCTTGCGGCGCGCGATTCCATATTGCTTCATACGTCGTTGAATCGTGTCAACGGAACAATTATAAAAGCTTGCGATCTCTTGTTGTGTGCGCCCCTCGCGCACAAACTGCTCCAATTCTTCCTACGGCACGTCAATGCGCTTGGTGTAACGGTCTTTGGCTGAACTGATAGTTGCTATCACGCCGTCAAAACCAAAATCCCAAACCTCACTATCCTCGTCCGGCTCTTCACCATACAGACCGTATCTCATAACGGCACCAATAAAATCCTTCGCCGCCTATACCTTGCCGCGCCGCATCAGACGGTCATACTGTGCGTAAACGCTTTCGTATAGCACAAAACTGTTTTTGTAGTCCATGTTTTTCTCCAACTCTCCGATTGAATTATTTTTTGGCGGCGGCGCGGCGGAGAGTCCGCATTTGCAAGGGTAATTACTCCTTGCTATCGCCGCCAAGAGGTTTTCTTTCTCCCTCTACCAATAAGTACAAAAATATATTACAAGATACAAAAAAGTCGGCTATTTTCAGATTTTTTCAAAATTACACTGCCGCCGGCAGATGCTTCAAATTTTCGACCGCGCGCCGACACCGCAAAAGAAAAACGCCCTCAACATTTGAAGGCGTTCACTATTCAATTTGCGGTGTCGAGCGGTGCATCATGCGACTGTGCCGGTAGTTTCTGTTTCTTCGCATGGCATAAATTCTTTTATAAACAATGCCTTGGTGCGAGCAAATCCCAAAATTGCTTTTTGATATTTTAACTCCAAAAGCTTTTCCTCGCGCTGATTCTCATCAACATTGCGTTTGATATGCTCTTCCATATCTGCATACGTTAGTCTGCTATACAGAGAGGGAGTATAGTGAGAGTGCGCCTTTTTAACGCTAATAGCGTAGTCGGGAAATTCTCTCTTAACTTCCACAAGAGTATGATGTTCGAGACTACCGACAACACCGGCGCGCTTGGAAAAGTTCTTGGTAAGTTCAATGGTCTTGCTTTCAAAATTTACAACGATATTTTTCATTTTTGTGATCTCCTTAATTTTATATATTTAAGCGGTTGCTTTTTGAGTTTCAAAATCTTGCGGTGTAAAATCATCAATTTTAGGATAAGCGGACAAAAACCACTTTTTGATATTTCCGTACTTCATGTCGTGGCATTCTGCGCGAAGACGAATTTCGTTATATTCTGCCATGCGCGCTTCGGCATTTTCATGGGTAGTGATATAATATTCCATATAGGAATACGTTAAACCCTTGTAAGATTCCTTGGGGGTTTTCTTGATTTCTCTAATGACAATAGTGTAGTCAGAATAAACAGATTTAATCTCTGATAACAATTTGTATTCCTTTGTGTTAGGAATTGCCGCGCGGATCGAGTAAGGACGGCTGATAACGATATTTTTGTTTTCGTGCTTGACCTTGATGGGATTCTTTGCTTCTTTCATTTTCTTTTCTCCTTTCGTTAAGCTTTAGCATTTTGGGTGTCGGGCTTGAGATCAGAATACTGCTCAAAGAACCACTTTTTAATTGCGAAGAAACTTGTTCTATTAAGATTCTCGCCGACTTCTTCATCAACCATCGCCTTAAACTGTGCCATAATAGTACCGTTCTCATCATCATGCTTGCTGATGTATGCTTTCATTTTAGCTTTCGTAATTTTGCTTGTTCCATCATTTCTTTTAGTAGTTGTCTTGACCACTACAGTATAATCTCTGTTCTGATTCTTAATTCTCATGAGATCTTTATATTCATTAGTGGTAGGGTTTCCGGACTTCTTTGCGAAGTCCTTGGTGATGATGATGGTGTGGTCATCGTGATTGAGTCTGATTGCGTTTGCGTTCATAGTGTTTTTCCTTTCTGCCGATTAAAAATTATTTTTGTTTGAGTAGGGCGGCTTCCCTTGCTCTGTGACTATATTATATCATGCCGCCTCTCTTTATAGTGAATTATAATGGTACTCTAAAAATATTCACATCTCTCGTTTTCTCTGTTTTTCTCTCGTTTTCTCACGTTTTGGCTTGATTGGAGTAAATTTAGACGTCAATGCTTTTATTTTGCATCTCAAAAACATAGAAATGTGTTAAAAAATAGCACCGAAATCAAAGACTTTATGCAGTATTTTATGAAAAATAAAGGCAATAGCATCAAATGACACTATTGCCCCTGTGTTTTTACATTCTGATTCTTTTCTTATTGCTGAATTTATCAAGCAGATTGATGGTATCGACTTCTTTTGCCACATCACTCACCAAAAGATTGATATAGTTCTGCGTGATTTGCAGACTACTGTGACCGAGAAGTCGGGAGAGGGATACAACATTACCACCGTTCAAAATCCATTGTCTTGCAAAGGTATGACGGTATCGGTGAATACCGGTAGTTTCAACCCCGCGCCGCTTATTGTATTCAGAGAGCATATGATAACATGTGCTTTTTACAAGTTGTTCTCCAAAGACGTTGCAGAACAAGAAATCCTCTTTACTTTTTGGCTTGCGGAATTTCAGATACTCGGTCAGTATGTGCGCCATGGTCTGATTGATCGGCACGATCAGCGGCTTTCGATTTTTGGTGACGTTTACGTAAACCACGGAGTTATCAAAATCAATATCCTTTACCTTAATGTTCATAAGGCTTCTTTGGCGCACACCGGTGCAGAAAAGAAAGTTTGTCATAACCCATGACTGATACTCAATAAAACTGCACTTCTTAATATTGGGCTTCTGTAATAGGATGCGAAGTTCTTCATCCGAATATGTTTCCACGTTGGTTCTGTCAACCTTAATGGCTTGCATCTTGAATGGCGTAACATATCCCTCGTTCATCAGAAAGTGGAGAGTGGTGATAAGGTCGCGCAAGTACGAATTGATACTGACATCGTTTTGAAGTGTATTTCTCAAATACACAACGTACTTTTTATACATATCCGATGTGAAGTTCTCCACCGGCATATTGGGGTCGAAATATTTGTAGAATTGCGTATAGCTTTGCTTGTAATGATTTATCGTCCCCTCGCGCAAATTCCTCTGTCTGCAATTGTCAAGATATTTGGTGCATCCTTCGGCAAAAGTAACACTTTCCGCCGTCAACATATTCAACTTTTTCACCCTAAAAACCTCCAAAAAACATTGGACACATCATATAGGAAAACCCTAAAATGATGTGTCCAACTCTTTTTTATCGAAAGTTGTTCAAAAGTTGCTTTACATTTGCTCTAAACTTACTTGAAAGTTTTTTCAAAGTTGCTCAAAACCCTTGTAAATGCTGACTTTTTTGTTCAATTATTTCGCATTTTCTTCAATTGCTACGGCAACGGCAACGGTCATACCAACCATGGGGTTGTTACCCGCGCCGATGAGACCCATCATTTCTACGTGTGCGGGAACGGAGGAGGAGCCTGCGAACTGAGCATCGCCGTGCATTCTTCCGAGTGTATCCGTCATACCGTAGGAAGCAGGACCTGCTGCCATGTTATCGGGATGAAGTGTACGGCCTGTACCGCCGCCAGATGCAACCGAGAAGTACTTAACGCCGTTCTCTGTAGCCCACTTCTTATATGTTCCTGCAACGGGGTGCTGGAAGCGTGTGGGGTTAGTGGAGTTACCTGTGATAGAAACGCCGACGTTCTCGAGTCTCATTATTGCAACGCCTTCGGGAACACTGTCTGCGCCATAGCACTTAACCTTTGCTCTGTCACCTGTGGAATATGCGGTCTCTTTGATAACGCTTACTTCCTCGGTGTAGGGGTCAAACTGTGTCTGAACGTATGTAAAGCCGTTAATTCTCGAAATGATCATAGCGGCATCCTTGCCGAGACCGTTCAAGATAACGCGGAGGGGCTTTGTTCTTACCTTGTTAGCGTTGAGGGCTATTTTGATAGCGCCTTCAGCAGCAGCGAAGGACTCGTGTCCTGCGAGGAAGCAGAAGCACTCTGTCTCCTCGGAAAGAAGCATTGCGCCAAGGTTTCCGTGGCCGAGACCAACCTTACGGTTTTCAGCAACAGAACCGGGGATACAGAAGGACTGTAAGCCGATACCGATAGCGGCAGCAGCGTCGGATGCCTTCTTGCAGCCCTTCTTTATTGCGATGGCTGCGCCTACTGTGTAAGCCCATTTCGCGTTCTCGAAGCAGATAGGCTGTGTTTCTTCAACTATTTTGTAAGGGTCGATGCCGTAGCTGTCGCAGATCTCCTTACATTCATCTATGGATTTAATTCCGTATTCCTTAAGAGTAGCGAGTATTTTCGCTTCACGTCTTTCGTAACCTTCAAATTTAGCCATTATACATTACCTCCTCAATTATTCTTTACGGGGGTCAATGTACTTTACAGCATCATTGAATCTTCCGTATGTACCCTTAGATTTTTCATAAGCTTCGTTAGGCTCCATGCCCTTCTTGATGAAGTCGGTCATCTTACCGAGAGAAACGAACTCATAACCGATAACCTGATTATCAGCGTCGAGAGCCATTCTTGTGCAGTAGCCCTCTGTCATTTCGAGATATCTTACACCCTTCGCCTTTGTGCCGTACATTGTACCAACCATGGAACGCTCGCCCTTACCGAGGTCTTCCATACCTGCTCCGACAACGAGACCGCCCTCGGAGAACGCGGACTGAGAACGTCCGTAAACGATCTGGAGGAAAAGCTCTCTCATTGCAGTATTGATAGCGTCACAAACGAGGTCTGTATTAAGAGCCTCGAGAAGTGTTTTTCCGGGAAGAATTTCGGCAGCCATAGCCGCGGAGTGTGTCATACCCGAGCAACCGATAGTCTCGACGAGCGCTTCCTCGATGATACCGTCCTTTACGTTAAGAGAAAGCTTACAAGCTCCCTGCTGAGGCGCACACCAGCCCACACCGTGAGTGTATGCGGAAATGTCCTTGATCTCGCGCGCCTGTACCCATTTGCCCTCTTCCGGAATAGGTGCCGGACCGTGATGAGGACCTTTGGCAACAATGCACATGTTTTCAACTTCATGTGAATATGCGATATTGCTCATTTTTATATCTCCTTAAAAATTATAATTAAAGAATAATTTCACCTTCAACTTCGCCGAAAGCGCAAGCGGCATTGGACTCATCTGTGTCAATGTGCATAGCGGGAGCGAACTTGGGGCTTACACGAACTACTACATCATCAAAAATGAGAGGACGAGCAGTATCAAGCTTTACCTTAACGATCTGCTTATCGGATACGCCGAATTCAGCAGCGTTTTCGGGAGTCAAGTGGATATGACGCTTTGCGGCAATAACGCCTTCTGTCATAACATACTCGCCTGCGGGACCCTTAAGTGTGATACCTGCAGTACCTGCGATGTCGCCGCTCTCACGAACTGCGGCAGAAACGCCAAGTGTACGTGCATCTGTAAGAGAGATCTCTACCTGTGTAGCGGGTCTTACAGGACCGAGAACACTTACCTTCATAGAGGACTTAGGACCTACAAGCTCAACCTTCTCTTCACAAGCAAACTGACCGGGCTGCGAAAGATCCTTCTTTTTAGTCAATGTTGCACCCTTACCGAACAATGCTTCAAGAGCTTCCTCGCTCAAATGAATGTGTCTTGCGGATGTCTCAACTAAAATCTTTTTCATTTTTATATCTCCTTAAATAAAATTTATTACCATCTTGTATTATAACATATAATTTTAGTTTTGTAAATGATTAAATGCAAATAAATTTGTAAAAACTATATAAAATATCGAAAAAAGGAAAAAGAATATGCAAAACGACACAGAAAATCAAGAAAACACATATGAAAACAATCAGAACACGGAAAATATGTTTAAAAGCGGAAGTACTGTTATATCAAATTCTCAGGAATCCTTTTACTGCATAAGTATAATAGGACAGATAGAGGGACACTATCTTCTGAACAACAACCAGAAGGCGACGAAATACGATCATCTTATTCCCCTCTTAGTCTCGCTTGAGGAAAGTGAGGAGATAAGCGGCATTCTCGTTATGCTCAACACAATGGGAGGAGATGTGGAGGCGGGGCTTGCGCTTTCCGAGCTTATAGCATCAATGTCCAAGCCCACAGTCTCTGTCGTGCTGGGCGGAGGTCATTCTATCGGAGTGCCGCTCGCTGTATCTGCCAAGCGTTCATTTATAGTACCGAGCGCGACTATGACCATACATCCCGTAAGAACCAGCGGCCTTGTTATAGGGGTACCTCAGGCATTCGACTATTTGCAGAGAATGCAGGACAGAATAATCTCCTTCATAACGTCGCATTCAAATGTAGATGAAGGATATCTGAGAAAGCTTATGAGCGACACAAGCCAGCTTGCCAATGATGTCGGCTCGGTAATAGACGGAAAAGAGGCTGTAAAAATCGGGCTTATTGACAGTGTCGGAGGACTTTCGGACGCTTTGGAAGCGCTCAGGGCAATGACAAAAGACGAAAAAAGCAATTAAAGATATAAGCATAAATAAAGAGGACACCTTGCTTTTTTGCTCGGTGTCCTGTGCAATTATTATTCAGTTAAAGAATAAATCAATAAGTGAGACCTGCTCTTTCATAATCAATGCCCTTCAGGATAGAAACGAATTCCTTACCC
>SVQV01000115.1 GCA_015065175.1 Oscillospiraceae bacterium
GTGATGCGTATATTCTTGCCTCTCTGCCGTTTAACTCTATCTCAAGGTCATCCTTATGGATCCCGAATAAAGTCGCTCCTGCGGCTATTTCTCGGTCATGAGATGACATAAGAAGCTCAAAATATTTTTTTTCGGTCTCTTCAATATCCGAAAAATCGTTCTCAACCTTTATGGAAGAGCGGTACCTGAGAGACGGCACCTCTTTTTCACCCGTCATTCTCATAAAAAGCTGTCTTACCGACCTGTCGGCAAGAGACGTATACCAATATCTGAACTTTGATATTACTGCCGCCTCGCGGGCAAGCTGACCCGACCACAGCTCCACGGTGGAATCAAATGACTGCCTGTCAAAATACGCGCTCTTGATAAGCTGATTTCTCTGCCTCAATATGTGGTTGTAGGTCTGCAGCGACCTCAAATACACCGGTCTTATCTGACTTATCGCAACGTCAATATATGCCCTTCTTTCAGAGGGTCCCTCCTTTACGAGAGAAAGATGCTCGGGGCAGAACATGACCGCCCTAAACTGTCCTATCATATCCGACATCTTTGATATCTTTACCCTGTTCTGCTCTACGTGACGCCGTCTGTCCTTTGAAAGAAACACCGTTATATTCTGATCCATTACCGAATCGGTATAGTCGAGAGATATCCTCGAATATTCCTCTCCGAACTTTATAAGATCCGCCTCGTGAGCGCTTCGGAAGCTTCTTCCGAGTGATATGAAATATATAGCCTCAAGCAGGGCAGTCTTTCCCTGAGCATTGTCACCGTGAAGGATATTTACACCCGGAGCGAATGCCACCGTCGCATCGGCTATATTTCGGAAATTTAATACCTGTATTCCCCTACAGATCATAGTAAACGACGAATGAAGAATAAGTGACCTCTTTATCTATCTTTTCACTTTTCACTCTTCACTTTTACCTTTCTTATACTCTGTCCTTCATTCTTATGGGGAGCAGCATAAAGATGTCCTCTCCGCCCTCCTCGTTTTCCTCGGGCTCAATATTTATACTTGTCAGCGCGCTTGAAAGCGATATCACCATTCTCTCGCTTCTGCATGCCCTTACGCTGTCTATAAGATATCTGTTATTGAAAGCTATGAACATATCTCCGCCATCGTGAATGACGTCCACCTCGTCATAAGTCGAGCCTATTGCAGAATTTGCCGAGATAGCCATTATATGTCCGTTGATATCGAGACGGACGTGAGAACGGGTATTTCCCGCTATCCTTTCTTCGGTAACGAGAGCAGCCCTTTCAAGAGCCGCAAGAAGCTCGCTCTTGTTGAGGGTAAGTTTTACCGAGTGATTTTTTACTATTATGCGGTCATAATCAATATACTGACCTTCTATAAGGCGGGAGAAGAATATTATATCTCCTATCTCAAAAATTATATATTTACGGGTGTAATAAAGCCTTGTGACCGCATCCTCATCGTCTGACAAAAGCTTGTAAAGCTCGTTTACAGTCTTTATCGGAACTATAAAGTTGTAGCTGAGTCTGTCACCGTCATCGCTCTTGTTCTCTATTTCTGTCTTGCGGACGCACTTTGCAAGCTTGAAGCTGTCACAGCTCACAAGCATCATGGTCTCTTCCCTTATAACGAAATATGTTCCGTTAAGTATTCCTCTCTGGTCGTTTACACCCATAGCGTACATGGTCTGAGAAAGCATCTCCCGAAGAACGCTCTCCTTAAGAGTAAAGCTCATAGAGCTTTTGAGCTTGGGTATCTCGGGAAAATCGGAAGCGTTGAGAGCGCTCATCTTATAAGAGGACTTTCCGCTCTCTATACAAGCCGACAGCTTTGAGTCAACAGTGAGAGTTATCTCGTCGCTGTTCATTACCTTCATGGTCTGAAAGAATTTCTGAGCGTTTATTATATAAGTTCCCTCTTCAATGACCGTTGCCTCTGTGGTTATTTTTACACCCTTTTCAAGGTCATAGGTCGTCATTATGCATATATCGGGCTTTTTTGCCTCTATGAGTATTCCTTCTATAGCCGTAAGAACAGCCTTACCCGAGACCGCGCACATAAGAGGAGCTATATCGTTAGATATCTTTTGTCTGTCGAATATTATTTTCATGTTTTAACCTACTTTCTTAAATTTTACTCTTTTACATCACTTTTCAACAGGTTATCAACAGTTTTCCACATGCCTGTTGATAACTGTGTGGAAAACCCTTTTGTTTTGATGTTCGTTATTCGTTTTTTTCTTAAAATACAAGGTGATTGATTGTTGAAACTTGTTTTTAAAACTATGTGGAAAACCTGTAATTTTTTCAAATTTTATCTTTTCAAAGCTTACTTATCCACAAATTTTTCCTTTATCTTCTTACTCTTATTAAAATTCTCGAAAATTCCTATTTTTTTAATGTTTCTTAATTTTTTCTTTCCGACTTTTCCACATTCTTTCGGTGTCTTTTCAAGAGCTTTTCCACATACTTTTCTCTATTTTACCCACCCGCTTTTTCCTTATGACATAAGGTTCTTGAGAGTTTTCAACAGTTTCCAAAGGTACTACTGCGTCTACTTCTTTCTCATTCATATACATCTATTCTATCTATCGCGCGCGAGGAAATGCACCTTAATGACGCTGCCGGAATGAGGGTCATTTCTGATCGGTTATCTCTTTTATCATTTCTGCTATCTCTATCTCAAGGATAGGATCGTTGCGGAGCGTTTTCTCCGCCGCCTCTATAGACGAGAGGATGGTGGAATGATCGCGGTTGAATATCTTTCCGATATTTGGAAGAGACATTTCGGTTATGGTTCTGACGAGATATACCGAAAGGTGTCTGGCGGCAGCTATCTCTTTCGTTCTTCTTGTGCCTATTATCTCTTCTTTTTTTATGTTGTACCTCTTATAAATAGCGGAAAATACCTTATCTACCGTCACAGAGGTAGGCTCCGCTCCGCCGAGAAGCTCGGATATGCATCCCTTTGCAAGCTCCATGGTTATCTTTCTTCCCGAAAGAAAGCTCATGGCTCCAAGCTTTTTTATAGCTCCCTCTATCTGTCTTATATTGGAGCGGAGATTTTCGGAAAGGAAGGTAAGCACGTCCTCCGGAAGTATAACGTTGACCTGCTCTGCTTTCTTTTTGATTATCGCCACTCTAAGCTCCATATCCGGAGGCTGGATATCTGCGATAAGTCCCCATTCAAATCTTGTTTTAAGTCTTTCCTCAAGCGTTTTTATATCTCTCGGAGGACGGTCTGACGTGAGTATTATCTGTTTTCTGTCCTCAAAAAGGGCATTGAAGGTATGGAAGAACTCCTCCTGAGTTGATACCTTTCCGGCAATAAACTGTATGTCATCGATAAGGAGCATATCGCAGGAGCGGTATTTGTTCCTGAATTTTGACATCGACTGCTCAGCAAGGCTCTCTATCATCTGGTTTGTGAAGTCCTCGCCCTTTATGTATATTACTCTGAGGTCGGGGTTCTTCTTTTTCATAGCGTTGGTTATCGCGTACAGAAGGTGAGTCTTTCCGAGTCCGCTGGGACCGTAGATAAACAAGGGATTGTAGTCCATTGCTGGTCTTTCGGAGACTGCCCAGCATGCGGCGTGGGCAAACTTATTTGAGTTTCCGACTATGAAATTATCGAAGGTATATTCGAAGTTGAAGGGAGGAAGGGTTCCGCCGACGAAGGCGCTCTTTTTGGGCTGGGCCTCCTCCTCGGGTGGAAGTCCCTGTATCTGTCTGAGTATTCTCTTTCTGACCTCCTCGGTGCTTTCTCCCGTATAGTTAACGGTGATCTTTACTTTATATCCGAGGTAGCTCTTGAATTTCTCCTCAAGAAGCTCCAGATAGTCCTTTAATATCTGCTTGTGTCTTATGTATGAAGGAGTGGACAGCACCAGCTCGTTTCCGTCAAAGGAGTCTATGCTGACTTCGCCGAAGCAAAGCTCCACGGTATGCGGGTCTATTTCCTCGGCAAGATCTATCTTTACCGATTCCCACATAAAGTTTATATCGTTTTTGTAAGACATTTGGTATCCTTTCCTTTAGAATAATTTCATTCCTTTGAGATAAGATCTTCTATCCTTAGACCTAATTTTTCGGCAAGCGGAGCGATCTTGTTGACGGGGAGACCCACTACGTTGAAATAATTTCCTTTTATTCCGTCTATCCAGAGAGAAGCCGCGCCTTGTATCGCGTATGCTCCGGCTTTATCGAGGACGTTTTCGAGGGAGAGGTAGAGTGAGATATCCTTATCCGTCATTTTTTTGAAGGTAACGACGGTTTTTTCAAAATCGGTGGCGGACTTAACGGTTTTATCTTTTGATATCAGTATAAGAGATATTCCGCTGAAGACCGAGTGAGCTTTTCCCGACAGCTCCCTTATCATGCTTTCAGCCTCTTCGGTATCGGAGGGCTTTCCGAATATTGCGCCGTCGAGGGCGACGACGGTGTCACTTGATATTATAAGTGTATCCTCGTTTGCTGTGCTTTTTAATTTTTCAGCCACAGCCATTCCCTTTCTTTCGGAGAGGATAGAAACGAGTTCTGCGGGGTCATGGGAGCTGGATGATTCGTCGGCTTCTGAGACTATGATATCGAATTTTATACCGAGGGAGGACAATATTTCTTTTCTTCTTGGTGATTTTGATGCCAGTATAATTCTCATAATTAAACCGCCAATTTTAAATTTATGTTATATTTATAGTATTATATCATAATATAGTTTAAATTACAATAATTTTTAATCTTTAAAGTAATAAAATTTACAAAAAAGTTAAAAATAAAAAATATATTATTAAAAAATAAGGTTTGTAAAGCCATTAAATTTAACGTTCCGTTCACCGCCGTGACGAAGGATTTCCGCAGACCCGTAGGGGAGCATTCCATGTGCTCCCGCAAATACATTTGCTTTTTTGTTTTAACGTCTTTTTATGCCTATTTCTTTGTTAAACGACAAAGAAATAGGCGAAAGAAAGCGTTCCAAGGGGCTCGCGTTATGATATTATCAGACTCGCCCCTTGGAACCCCTTTTCCAACCTCGTTTTAAATACGAGGTTGGGCTCCATGCGAAACTAAATCAAACGCCCGACTATCCCTCAAGGACAGTCGGGCTGTTTTGGTCAAACGGACGGGGGGTTTTTGTTAAGCGGTGTTGTTGAAATAATGCTTTGCTTTAGTCGGGACTTAAAAACGGTCTGCGGTAGCTGTTTTGCCGTCTGCCGCCGTGACGAGGGGTTTCCGCAGACCCGTAGGGCATTATGACGTTTACTTATTCGTCACACACCTCGGCTCAGAATGCTCATCAATCCCTCGTCATAAGACAGCTTCAGTTCCCCCGTTCCGTCGCCGTCGGCATAGGTAAGGAGGACATACTCGCGCTCAAACATTGATACCGCGTAATTATAAAACCGCTTCGGGCGCATATTAGGAGCCGTCTTTTCTTTTTTGTTCTTTCTGTTCTTTTTATTCCCTTTACGCACCACCCGTGTATCGATAATATCGGACATAGCGATTCGGCAAACCACGGCAGGCTCCCTATCGGCAAGGGTATGCTCGGCTACCACGATATCCGCGCCCCCTGAACGGTCAGCGTAAACAGCGTAGGTGTATTCTGTAGCGAGGAAACGCTTTATGACCAAAAAGAAGACAAGAATAAAAAGCAAGGCGGTCAGAATGAACAACCTTCTGAGTCGATTATTAAGTCCTACCGCCGAAAAAGCCATGGATACGCAGAAAAAGAATATACTGACGGCTATTGCCGCGCCGACCCTCCTTTTAGGTCTGCATGAATATAAGCACACCGACATTTATCCCTCCAGCGCGTCAAACACCGCGACCTCAAACGCCTTTGCCGACCTATTGCCCGCACCGCCGTCAAAGCGTGAATTTTTCATATATACCGCCGTTACGCGGTTAACGGGGTCTACCCAGAAATGCGAGCCGTATGCTCCGCTCCAACCAAACGTCCCCACGGGCAGAGGCCCGTAATCCTCACTTGTAATAACTCTGACACCAAAGCCCCAATTATGAAGGTCGTTGTTCATAACGCTGTCGGGCACAAGGGCGGTGCGATAAAGCCCGAAGCTCTCCTTTGAGACCAACCCCGCACCCTCATTTTGAAGCATCTCGCCAAATTTAACGTAATCACCCAGCGTCGATGCAAGTCCCGCACCCGCGGGAGCGTGAGATTCCGGAAACCTCTCAAACACACAGCCGTCATAGGTATTGCCTATCCGACTTTTACCGATGGTACGATTGTGCATCACCGTCATTCTCGACCACTGCTCACGGGATGGTGCGAAGGTGGTATCGGTCATTCCCAGAGGCTCGAATATCTCGCGGCGGCAGAGATCGGCATACCCCACCCCCGTCACCCTCTCAATTATGAGTCCGAGGGCATCGAATGCCGCCACACCGCTGTATGCTTGCTTAGTAAAAGGCTCAAAGTCAAGCCCCTGACCGATGTAGTACCTCACCGTCGCTTCAAGATCGACTCTGTCGGCATCGGTCATTCTGTCAGGCTTTGCCGTACCAAGTCCGGAGGTATGGGTAAGGAGGTGCAATACCGTAACGTCTTTTTTCACCGTGCCATGGTCATCTCCGTCAACGGTCACGACCCGTACGTCCTCAAATTCGGGGAGATATTTTTT
>SVQV01000116.1 GCA_015065175.1 Oscillospiraceae bacterium
CTGAGTGACAAGACTTGAACTTGCGGCCTCTACCACCCCAAGGTAGCGCGCTACCAGCTGCGCCACACCCAGATTTTTGTTTTGCGGAACTGCTTCCGACCTTGGTATTATAGCACATTTGGAGCGTTGTGTCAAGCCTTTTTTGAAAAAAATTGTGATTTTTTAATTTATATGGCAAATGTAAATTTTAGTTTACAAAAAGAACAGAAGTTTTTGGCTTCTGCTTTTTGCGCCGTGTTATATTTCGTCATCCATATGCTCAAAGAGCCAGTTTCTTGTCCATTCTACTGCTTCGATGTTAAGGTCGGCTATGCAGTTGGAGCATAGAATTATGCCGTCGATTTTGCCCTCCTTAAGCATGCGGAGGTCGTTTTCGCACTGTGATTTCATGTCTTCTACAGTGAAGGGGCAATGCTCGCCGTAGTTCCACATATACAGTCCCATTTTTACGGATTTTCCGGGAGCTAATTTGTGTATTCTGTCGATGTTTGCTTCCGCGCGGTTGAGTGATTTTCCTTCCCATGTCCAGAAGGTGAGGACGTCAAAGGCGTCGAGGTAATCTGCGATGTTTGCAACATTGTCGAGCTTGTCCTCATATATAACCACCCACATATCCAAATTCCTGCCGACACCGTCACACATACGCTTTTTGATAGCGCGGAGCTTGTCGGGGGTATAGAATTCTATTCTTTTTTGAAGGAAAAAGTCATCAAAAACGCCGCCCACTACGTTGTCGTACATTTTTGCCTGCTTTATTACCTCGTCTGTGTCTCCCCATTCGGTTACAGGCTCGGCACCTGCGCCGAGAAGTGACCAGACAACCTGCTTACAGGGGCGGAGCGGAACAGATTCCTGATCGTATGGAGGCATAGGATGTCCCATCATACGAACTCTGCACACATTGGGAATGTTGAAATAGAATGCGCCTTCTGCCGCGGTCATTCTGGAGTGACCCGGGAGATTATAGGTGTTATTTGTCTCATAATGAGCGTCGGGCGACTGTGCCCATAGCCAGAGCTTATCTCTTAATTTTGCCATGATTTTTTCCTTCTATTGATTTATTATTTCTTTATTATTCCTTCGGTCTGATACAGCTTTTTGCCGTCTGCCAAATGAGTTTTGATAGCCTTTTGCAGCTTGGTTTCCGCCTTTTCGCTTGCTACCTCGTCGGGCTTTATATTCCAGCGAAAAACATACTTCGTTGCGGCGAGAGACTCGTCTTTGGATATTTCCTTGAAAAGTGAAGCAAATTTAGCTATGTTTGAGCTTTCACCGAGAAGCATCGAAATTTCCTTATCAAGCAGCCATGAATGGCAGTAGAAGTAACTGTAATTATGCTCGGGGAAGTATTTTGCGAAAAACTTTCTTGCAAGATCAAGCGACTCCTCGCATTTCTCCTTCAAAAGCGGCTCGCCTTCGGGAATATGCACCGAAAGTATGCAGTCGCCCTTCTTCAGATCTTCAAAATCAACAGGCGATTTAGTCATTTCATACTGTAACCGTCCAAGTCTGAAAAGCTTGAAGGAGAGGTGGAGTGCAAGCCAACCTGTTTCCTCTATTCCGATTTTTTTCGAATATGAAAAATAGGTCCTTGCCCAAATTCCTATGTCGCTGAGCGTCGAGAGCAGAACATCATTCGGAATTCCTTTTACGTCATATTTTTCCTTGAGCTTGTAGCCAAGCATAAGAGCGAGAAGAAGATTTGCTTTTTCATTTTTTGAGGTGAATTTACCGTCCCAGTTCAAATAAAGGGAGTACGCCTCGGTCAATTCCGATATAAGAGCAGAGTCGAAGTCGAGCTTATAGAATTCTTCAAGACCCTGTCTTTTGTATTCTGCGCGAGCAAAATCTATTACCTCATCTGACTTTCTTTTCTTTCCGATTTCATAGGCATTTGAGTTATCGGGTGTGGGACTGTTATGTATAAAATCCTTCTTTTTCTTGCCTAAGAAGCGTAAAAGGTTGTCATGATAGAGCTTTTGCTTCAAGGTGTCATCTGATCCGATAGAATCAAGGATTTCTCCGTCAATAGATAACCATTTCTTCAACCATTCGTCATTGTAGGTGTCAACACTTGCATCCGAACCAAACATTATGTTATCTATTACGTCATATCCGACAGTGTAAAGCTTAGTTAGCAATTCTCGACGGTATATCTCGGGAGTTCCGGGAGTGATATCGAAGAACATTTCAGCGTTCTTTTCGTTTGAGTTAGTGTTTGTATATCCGTTTAAAAATTTTCCGTAAAGCGCAATACATTCATCTATCCAGGGCCATGAGCAATGTCCCATAGAGAATCTGAGATTTTTTACGTTTATGAGATTTTCCCAGAATAGAGGTCTGTTGTAGCTTGATGAATTGGTTGCGTCCCACAGAATTCCGGAATGGAAGAAAACGGGTTTATCCGCTTCGGCAATCATTTCTAAAAGGTCCATGCTCTTTTTCTCGTAAACATAGAAATTGTTGCATATCATTTTGAAGCCGCATATTCCGTTGTCTATGGCTTTCTTTATAAGCTCTTTTGCATTTTTTTCATCGGGGTGTATCCAAAGAACAGGGAAGAGTCTGTCCGGGTGCCCCTCGCAGAATGAAAGCACATCCCAAAGTCTTTCTTCTCCCGCACCTATATTCCAGTATTCCTTCGGACCGTTTGAGAATATTGCGCCACCGTATATACCGCAATCCGACATTTTGGAGAGTAGTTCTTCGGGAGTGTGC
This sequence comes from Oscillospiraceae bacterium, assembly GCA_015065175.1. GTDB lineage: Bacteria > Bacillota > Clostridia > Oscillospirales > CAG-272 > UBA1740. The sequence goes on from SVQV01000116.1 coordinate 2,719, forward strand.
GTAGCTTTTCCTCTTGTGTGTATATGCATATCAAATTTTTTGATTTCCATAGTGCTATGCCTTCTCCTTTATCATTTTATTTATTCTTTCGCGTATGCGGAGCATTTCTTCTCCTGTACGTGCGCATCTTTCAAAGGTGAGCGTGTCATTGAGCTCTTCTTCTATGGCACGGACAACCTCATCATGCGAATAAAGCGACTCGCAGAGCTGCATAGCGCGGATGTCCTGAAGCGCATCTGTAAATACGCAAATTCTCGTTGACTCGAGCGCTTCGCCGTTCGGCGCGGGATATACCGAAAATGTGTCGCCCGCCGCTACCCACTTGTCAGCCGTAAGGTCATAAAAGGGATTTATCGGGTCGAGAGAGTGGCGGTTGTTGTAAAAATTATATCCCCAATGCAAGAATCCTTTGAGCCGATATTTGAACAATTGCATACCTATAGAGCGGTTCTGCTGTCCGCTGAAGGCTACAAAGCGGTTGGAATAGGTCTTGTAGGGAAGCATGCAGTTGTATGCGAAAAGGTCAGGCACATTGTTTTCAAGGAAGGGCTTCAAAGCGTTAGTCATGGCGATAGGTGACTTTACAAGCCCCTTTTTGTAAAAATCGTAATCCGAAAGCGCATCGATTATTCTGTAGCCCTTCAATATGTTTCCTACGACTTTCTTGGCGCTCTTATAATTTTCAAGCTGCTTTTCGTTTGGCTCGTCTGATATATGGAAGAGGCATTTTTTGTCTTCTCCCAATTTTTTCATATGCGAAATGAAGGACTTGAGGAAGCAGCGAAGGAATTTTTTATATTCGGCGTCACAGGCGTCGGTCTCCCAGCCGAATATTCGCTTGTATTCTCCGTCTACCGTCGCCATTATCTTGGGCGCATTTGTCGCTCCGCCCTGTGTAAAGAGATGCGATATCTCATAGTATTCCGCGCCTGCGCGGCGGCACATATCTATCCACCTGTCAAGGAGCTTATAGTTGAAGAAGTATCTGCCGTTCGTCTTTTTTACGGTAATAAGCTGAGTGGTAAGTCTTTCGTGTCCCCGCGCTGTGTCGAGCGGAGGCGTGAATATGGGAGTAAAGATAGCGTTTATGCCGTTTTTGACGGCGGTACGCACGAAGTTTTCCACTATTTCCCAATGTCTCTCCGACCAGACCGGAACGTTATAATATTGAGCGAGACAGTCACAGTGGAGCCACTGACTGAAAATTATGCTCTGCTTGGGCAAAACGGCATCTATTATTTCTACCGTGATGCTTTCCTTGCCGTCATACTCGTTTTCCTGTCTCAGACCGATATCCTCGGTGTCCTGTTTTATCTCAAATGCGAGAGTGTATTCTCCCGCATTGAAGTCGGAGGGGATATCAACGTCTACCCATACAGCTGCAAGATAATCCTTCGCGTATCTTATTCTGCCGCCGTTTGAAAGAGGCTCGAGCAGGTCGGGAAAAAGACCGGGCGTTGTACGTATATAATCCTCGGTAAGCTCCCTGTGATAGGGCATATCTACGGGCATATGACGGACGTTTCTTATCGTGACAAAATCCGCAAGAGAGCCCTTCGGAGTAATTCTCAAAAGAGAAGTGAACATATCGTATGAGCCGTTTTCGTTATCATAGATAAGCTGAAAGCGCACGGTTTCGCCGCGGAGCGCGGAAATTTTTTCGAGTCTGTCAAATTTATCGATTTTTTCGTCTATAAAAGGCTTTTCAAGTGAAGAAATGATTTTAGTTCTGATCATGCCGGCTCTCCCATAATATTATTCAAAATAAGGATATCATAAAAACGCATTATTTACAATGTAAAAATCATTTGAAAAGTTGCAAAAAACAGTGATTGTCCGCATAGTGCGCTTCATTTTTAGAATAGTACTCATTCTCTATAAAAAATATATCTTTTTTTACATTAAAGGTTGCATTATCCGATTTTTTATGTTAAAATGAGTTAAAGTAAATTATAAGCCAAGGGAGAACTTAAAATGAAGCTTGGGCAAATTGAAAATTTTAAAATAACAGGTTGCTATTATGCAGGTACACGTGTGCCTAAAGAGTATAAGCTGAACGGAAGCGGAAATTGCGCTTTCGGCTGGGACGATGTTTATGACGTACCGGTAGACGTTGAAATTTCCTTCGGCGAGGAATGGTTCGTCGGCGCTATCGACCTCAATCTTTGCGGAGGCGTAAAGAAGCTTGAGGTTTACAACAAAGGAGAAAAGGTTGCTGTTCATAGCGGAGAAAGCGGAAAGACCGTGGGCGGATATATGGTTATTCCCGTAAGCGTTTACGCTTCTGCCCTTACTATCAGATTTTACCCCGCGCTTTTGGCGGTGGATTTCCATACGCTTCGCTTTTTGGGAGCTAAGGAGGACACAGTGCCTACGGTATGGCCTACTCTCCGCAGTATAGAATATCAGGACGACACAGTGAAGATCAAGGATATTTCTGCCTCAGGAGATGACATAGACGAGCTTTATGCCGCTAAGTTTTTGAAAGAGCAGCTTCTCGAATATTACGGCGGGTCGATTTTTGCGCAGGACGGCGTTTCTGTTGTGTTCAAGAAGGAAAGCTATGAGGGCGAGCGTTATACGGTAGCGTATAATGACGGAAAATTCGTTCTTTCCGCAGCTACACGTCTTACATTGCTTTTTGCCGCAGAAACACTTCGTCAGACAGCATCTCCCGAAGGTGTCAGAATATTTAACTGCGATGATGCTCCTCAGAAGCAACTCAGAGGTATTCATATAGGTCTGCCGAGACGTGACAGATTTGAGTTTTTGCAGAGACTTATGAAGTACGTTATCCTTCCGCTTCGCTATAATACCGTATTTATGGAATTTGCGGGCGGTATGAGATTTGACCGTCACCCCGAAATTGCGGAAGCATATCTCGATGCAGTGAAAAAGGCAGAAGCAGGGCTTCAGCCCCCATTCCCTCACGCAGGACTTGCATCAGACGGTACTGTTCTTGAAAAGGAGGACGTAAAAGAGCTTGTTGCGGGCATAAAGGAGCTTGGCTTTGAGTTTATCCCTGAAGTGCAGAGTCTCGGACACGTTCAGTACATAACAAACGCTCACCCCGAAATTGCGGAGATAGAAGAAAAAGAGGTAGTGGTAACCGACACAAGAAATGAGGACACCCGTCCCGCATCCTTCTATCACCACTGCTATTGCCCCTCAAATGAGGAAAGCTACCGCATAATCTTCGATATCATTGACGAAATAGTTGAAGTTTCACAGCCGAACACCTACGTTCATATAGGTCACGATGAGGTGTATGACATCGGTATTTGTAAGAAATGCCGTCAGAGAGGTGCCGCTGTAATGTACGCCGAGCATGTAACACGGCTCCACGATTATCTTGCCGAAAAATACGGCTTGAAAACTGTTATCTGGTCGGATATGATACATAAGAATCCGACAATAGCATACGAGACCGCAGCCGCTATCAATATGCTCCCGAAGGATATTCTGATGCTTGATTTCATCTGGTATTTCCATATCGGCGCAGATATTGAGGATGAACTTCTTCCCGAAGGCTATACATTGGCTTACGGAAACCTTTATTCCTCACACTTCCCACGCTATGAATCCCGTATAGCAAAGGAAAATGTCATAGGCGGTCAGGTATCTACCTGGGCAGTTACCAGTGAAGAAAAATTTGTTCTTAACGGAAAAATGTGGGATTTTATGTATCTTGCGGAAATGCTCTGGAACTCGGATATTTATGACTCCAAAAACCGCCGCGGCTACAACGAGCTTCTTATCAAGCACGTACAGCCCACTATGCGTGACGCTCTGCACAATAAATTAGCGCCTCACGGCTGGAAAGAGAAGAGCTTTGAAATTCCCGAAGGCAAGGAGAC
>SVQV01000117.1 GCA_015065175.1 Oscillospiraceae bacterium
CTCGGAAAGATAATCTATGCCGAGGGCGAATACAACCACCCGTACGTCACGAACGGAAAGGACGTTCTCTCGGTACGTCCGTACGAAACGCATTGGCGAAACTTTCTGCCAAGAAGCTATTATATAACTCATTCTCTCGGTCCTCTGATGTATATGACGGGAGCTGTCCCCAAGCGTGTGACCGCTCTGCCCGTATTTTCACCCGATCCGCCCGATATGCTGATGGGATATAACGTAGGTGACCGCGCGGCGATAATAACCTGTCTCAATGATGACTCTTCTGTTTTCCGTGTGACGGGATGCGCGGCATTTGGCGGACATGAGCATTCCTACCGCATATGCGGCACCAAGGGGCAGGCAGAAAATTTGCGCGATAATTCGGACCGCGTTCTTCTGCGCTATAACGGCTGGGACATTCCCGAAGGAAAGAACGCCACCGAGATATATATGCCCGAATGGGACGAAAAGGATAAGGACGCGCAGCTCGACGAAAACCGCCACGGCGGCGGAGATCTTCTGATGTTCCGCGAATTTTTCAACTGCATCCGAGAAGGCAAGCGCCCGTTTTTTGACGTATACAAAGCCACGGCAATGTCCTCTGTCGCTATCCTTTCTCACCGCAGTATACTTGAGGGAGGTAAGCCGTACGATATTCCCAATTTCCGTCTTGAAGAGGACAGAGCGAAGTATGAAAACGACACCCTCTCACCCTTCTACGGCGAGGACGGCGCGCCCCCGACACTTCCCTGCTGCTCACGCCCCGACTTCACCCCAGATCCCGCTGTCGTCGAGGAATACCGTGCTATCCTAAACGGCGAAACAACCTGACACCCCCCTTTACTCGTTAAAAGAGAGGCTTTCTCGGATCGGAATTTGAGAAAGCCCCTTTTATTATATATTCGTCTTAAAATCTGGCGAGAGCGCCTTCATACGTCCGACGGCAGTAATCGCATTTATGACACTGCTTATCGCAATTGGTTACATGATCAAAGAAATCCTCGGGCATACGAGTGTTATCTATCACGTATGGCGAATAGATGGCTCCGTAACCCGGCTCACACAGGTCAAGCAGGTTTCCCGAAAATTTTCCGCGTGCATAGGCGGAAATGACGAGTCCGGGATGGGAATGCGTTCTTGTAGCAAGCTTTACGCCGCTGACAAGTCCCTCGTAATGATGAATATCCTCCGGGCGCACCCAGCTTCCCTGTAAAAACGCGTGTCTGTTTTCAAGGCTTTTCAGGTATCTTGCGCAGGTAAGAGGCTCAAAATCGGACACATTACACATAGCTTTGATGTCCTTTTCGTGAGAGACGAGATTGTCATGGAAAATGTGTCCCGTGCAGAAGTTAAGGCATCCACTGTTGGCAAGCATAAAAAGCGCCTTACCGCGCTCTTTACAAGCCTCGCTCATAAGACGGACGCAGGAAAGATCACGGTTATATTCCCTTTGCAGGTAAAAGGAGTCAAACAAATCGCCGAGGTAGTCGATCCCCTTTACCGTGCCTATGCTCATATTGACCGAAGCACGTACACGCGTTTGCGGAAAGTGCTTTTTAACACAGTCGGCAATGAAGGGGGATGCAGTTGTTACTACATCCACACCGCCGACACGAGTGTAGAGGTGATCTATTATCGAAAGGATCTGATTAGAAAGACGCTGTGAAAGCGACTCTGCACCGTAGCAATTGGCATTAAGAAGCAAATCTAAGCGTATACCTCTCTTTTTAATGAGAGACAACTCCTCCTCCATAAACTCCTGTGCCGTCCAATCAATATATCCCTCATCATACCCGACAGGTCCTCTGCCCGACGGACTGTTGACCCACGAGAAAAAGACCTCGTCGATATGATCAAGATATGGCGCTATCGTCTGCGTGAATGTAATGCCGTTTTCCCTCGGAGCCTGATAGCCAACCAAAAATTTCATAAATTATTCCTCGTTTTCCTCGGAAGTGGCGTTGCCTTCTACGAAAGCACGGCGCATTTCGGGTGTAATCTTCCAAGGCTTGGTGCCCTTTTCACGGAACGGATTAGCAAAACTGCGTGTCAGAACACCGCGTTCCTCGAGATGAGCGTAGCACTCACGCATACAACCGCGCGCGCCCTCGATAACGGGGTTATTACCGCCGTAGCCGGGGATTCCGACCATTGATCTGAGTACGGGTGCGCCGTGATAGGTTTCGGGCACGGTCGAAAGATCAGCATCCTTTCTCAGAAAGGGGTTATATTCTTCGCTTGCGCCCATATAAGCAACAGAGCATTTCTGAACATCAAGCTTCCCCCACTCGACCTTATGACCTGCCACCATAATGGACTCGGTCTCGGTAGTCGAAATCGCATTACCCGAGCAGGCACGTGCGCAACGCATACATCTGTCACAGAGCTTTCCTTCATAGATCGGATCGGGCTCAAGCTCCGCATCGGTCAGAAGAACGACAAATCTCTGGAAAGGACCGAATTCGGGAGTAAGGAAAACCTTGGAATAACCGAATTCGCCAAGTCCCGCAGCATAAGCCGCAACACGGAAGTCAACCACGATATCGGGACAGGGGAGACCTTCCTTGACGGGCAGAGAAAAATCGGGATCGTGCTTCTGGGTAGCAAAGCGTATACTGCTTGCGTGATAAAGATTGGGTACGGGAGCCGCCTCATATCCGAAGTCCTCGATAAAGCAGCACAATTCACGAAGCGCGAGAGGTGATACTATCGTATTGATATTGGCATACCCCATGCCGTTATACGCTTCAAAATAAGTTCCTTCCTCAATACCGCGGAAATATCCGCGGGGAATACGGAAAGCCAAAACGATGCAAGACTTAGCGCGAGGCATTATGTAACGGGGATCCTGTTGCTTGGGAGCGCCTTCAAAGCGATCCATAGGGGCAATACCGCAAAGATCCGCACCTATACTTTTCGCATAATCCTTGACCATTTGTGAAGTAAGAGTTGACATATGTAAATTCTCCTTTTACCAATTTTTATTTCTGTGTATATTATACTGAAACGCACAATATATGTAAATGGATTTTTTTGGAAGATATATCGACTTTCTTGACATAAAACAATCAAAACATTGACTTTCTTGACTTTTTGCGTTATATTATATGTGTTAAATATCCATGTTTCGGAGAATGAATATGAAGGATAATACTATATTCGAAAAAGAAATCAATTTGCAGGAAAGCACAGACGTAGGAATGTATTATTGCGGAAAAAGAGTAAAAAGCTTAAATCATACCTACGGGCCTCAAATCAGATTTTGCTATATGTTTGTGCTTGTAAACGAGGGAGAAGCAACCTTTTATCACAAAAGCGGAAATATCCCGCTTAAAGCGCACGATATGCTTGTTATGTGCCCGGGAGAAAAAATTCATTATAAGGCGAATACCCCCTGGAGCATTCAATGGGTCGGACTATATGGACAGACGGTTGACAAATATATGGAGCAGCTTGCTATAGACGGAGATAACCCCATAATTCATATCGACAGATATTATGATATGGAGCAGCTTCTTGATGAGATGTATAGCTTATCCGACACCCGCTTCGAGCGTGAACGGTGTGAGCTTATCGGCTTGATATATAAATTTTTCTCGTTAATGTTCCCAAGATCATGCCAAAAAACAAGTATTAATATCGCAGAAAGCGCAAAGAAAATTATAGATTTTAATTTCGACAAGGACATTTCTGTTCAGTATATAGCGAAATCCCTGTTCGTTGATACGGCATATCTTACGAGAAGATTTACCCGAAGTTTCGGAATCTCACCTAAAGAATATATGCTGAAAAAGAAAATCTCACACGCAAAGAAGCTTTTGAACGAAACCGAAGCGAACGTTAAGGAAATAGCAAATTCGGTAGGCTACACAGACCCGCTCTACTTCTCACGAATATTTAAAAAGTGGGAGGGCGTATCGCCGTCGAGCTACAGAAAGAAATCGGGCAAGCAGTAACACTTTGAAATTAAAGGATGACGGGAATGAAAATGACAAAATCCTATCTTTTCACAGATATCTTTTAGAATAATTTGCGTTTTTAATATCAAAATGATGTGAAAAAGATCAATACATCTTAAAAATATATCAAAAAATCCTCTTGAATAAGCGCAGAAAAAGTGATATTATATGTTTGTATAAAACGTATAAAACTTTATTTTTTAAGGAGAATTGATATGGAAAAATTAGCATTATTCGGTGGAGAACGTACCGTAAAGGATGCCCCAATGGAGCTTTTTTCCTGGCCTATCATCACAGAAGAAGACGAAGCGGCAGCCTTGGACGTTATCCGAAACAATAAATTTTCGGGATATGATATCACACAGAAGTTTGAAGAAGAATTTGCCGCTTGGCAGGGCAGAAAATACGCAGTCGCATACTGCAACGGTACTGCCGCACTGACAGCATCAATGTTCGCTATCGGTCTTTCTATGGGAGATGAAATAATCTGTACCACAAAGACCTATTGGGCGAGTGTTTCTCAATCGCTTACATTCGGAGCCACCCCTGTATTCTGTAATATTGACGAGCATCTCAGCATGGATCCAGACGATATTGAAAGATGCATTACTCCTAAAACAAAGGCTATCATGGTAGTACATTATCTGGCATACCCCTGCGATATGGACAGAATAATGGAAATAGCAAACCGCCACAACCTCATCGTTATGGAAGACGTTTCGCATGCGCAGGGCGGTCTCTATAAGGGTAAGAAGCTTGGTACATTCGGACAGATTGCCGCAATGTCGCTTATGAGCACAAAATCCTTTGCGGCAGGCGAGCTTGGTATAGTTGTCTGCGATGACAAGAAGCTCTTTGAACGAGTAACTGCATTCGGGCACTATGACAGAAACACAAGCAAATATATAACAGAGAGCGAGGATCTCTTCCCCTTCTTCAGTATTCCTCTCGGAGGAATAAAAGGCCGTGCAAATCAGCTCTGCACGGCAATGGCTCGCGTACAGCTCAAATACTACGATGAGCGTTGCGCCGAGATACGCCGCGCTATGAACTATTTCTGGGATCTTCTTGATGGACTTCCCGGAATCCGCGCAATCAGAGTTGACGAGTCTACAGGCTCTAATATGGCAGGATGGTATATGCCTCACGGTATCTATAAGGCTGAAGAGCTGGGCGGACTTTCGGTACGTCGCTTCTGTGAGGCGGTAAGTGCCGAGGGCGGAATGATCTGGGACGGTGCCAACCGTTGTCTGCATACTCATCCTCTCTTCCATGATTATGACTATTTCGGCGTAGGAAAGCCTACACGTATAGCCTTCTCCAACCGTGATGCGCGCGAAGACGACAAGCTCCTTGATCGCTCTACGGAAATCACCTGCTTCTCCGTGCCGTGGTTCAAGCATTACGACAAGGAATGGATCGAGCGCTTTGCCGCATCTATCCGTAAGGTAATTGAAAACTACGATCAGCTTCTTGAAGGAGATGCGAAGAAAGCGCAGGGCGGTCGCTGGTACGGTCAGACAAACGAGGACTGACATCTTAAATCTGTATTAAATAAACACAAATTGTCAGCAAGAAAGGGCACGGAATGAAAAGTACACAAAAAGTATCTGATATGAGCAAATACTTTACGGATACTGACTTTCGTCTGGTATTTCAACCGTTCAAGGCATCAAGCATTGATGACCCTTCTGCCCTGTCAAGGACCCTGCATGAGGAAATCGAGCTGAAATACTTCTACGAAGGAAACAGCACTCTCATAATCGGAACAGAAACGGTTGAAGCGACTGTGGGAGATCTCGTTGTAATCAATCCGTATGAGCCGCATTCCACCATACGGTTTGGCGAAGATGGCGGACATTATCGTTTTCTAATGATGGATCTCGACTTCTTTCTTGACGGCAGCACGGGCGGACTTGATCTGCGCGCTATGATGATCAAAAACGGTCTTACATTTCAGACTCTTATCCGCGGTGATGCCAAAATATCCGATATCATCAACCGTATCACCGAAGCGCACGCCGAGAAAAAGCCTTATTGGAAATTAGCGGTGCGTGGGGCGTTATTAGAGCTGTTCGCTCTGCTTTTAAACGAATATTCAATAAAGCCCAATGAGGAGGGATGCGGCAATTTCAGAGCCTTTGAAACCGTTGAGCCTGCCCTGCGAAAAATACGCGAGGACTATGACAAGCCTATATCTTTAGATGAACTGGCGGAGCTATGCAATGTCAGCAAGTGTCATTTTTGCCGACTCTTCCGAAATGCCGCAGGACAAAGCCCTATGCGTTATCTTACCGAATACCGCCTTAAGATAGCTAATCTTATGTTAAGCGGCTCGGGCGAAAGCATAGGAACCATTGCGGAAAAATGTGGTTTTGAAGAACAAGCGTATTTCTGTCAATGCTACAAGGCCCATTACGGTGTCTCGCCGACACAAAGCCGTACAAAAAAGCAATAAAAAGGCAAAAAGGATGTCTCATATAAAATAAGAATAAATATTGC
>SVQV01000007.1 GCA_015065175.1 Oscillospiraceae bacterium
AGGGAATTGCTCTGAATTCAATTCATAGCGGTACTATCATTTCCCCCTTGTTCATAAAGTCCTACGGTGACAGAGACGTAACTCTTACAAGTAATGTAATAGTAGACAGCTCGGGCTTCATTCCCGTCAGCAGTACGAACGATAAGTTAGCCTCCCGCATACCCGAAGAGGCAAAGGACAAAATCTTTTTCGTAAACCTCTATGACCTCGGCTGGAAAGAGGATGATATAGTATCCATAACGAAGGAGAACGGTCCTGCGCGCGTATATGTTGACGGAGAGGAATTTACTCTTGCGCAGTACCCTAACGCCTATTACGAGGACGGCACGAAGACAGATATAAAGGATCTTTTATACTTCAAGTACGTATACGACACGGGAAGCGTTACTAAGCGTGACAACTCCGACCTTTACTGGCCTTGGGTAGAGCGCGCGAACGCTGACCCTGATCTTACACCGGATTCTGTGATTGGCTGGGAGATCCGTGTGCTTAACGAGCGCGACGGACTTGCAGACAAGGGTGACGGTGTAATGGGCGATGAAATACTTTCCTGGGTAAATACGGGAGATATCTGGTATTACGGAAGCGTATTCGAGGGATGGGAATTCGGCTATTATAACATTGACCCCGAGTGTGTACACGGAAACGGACTTTTAGGTCAGGCCAAGGCAGGCGGATTCTATTCACTTAAATCAATGCAGGCTAATCCTTGGGGATGTAAGGTTTCGGGCAACTCAAGCGCAGGCAGAAATACATATTTCTTATTCAACGCAATAGAAGCACTTGACGCTCCGGGTGAGTGGTTCATAGATAAGGAGACGGGTAATTTCTATATTTATCCGAAGTCTGACGATATAACTAGTCAGCTTATAACCTATTCGGGCAGTAAGAGATTTGATCTCGTTACGGTAGAGAGTGCTGCAAATATAGTGCTTGACGGAATAGGCGCAAACGGTGCTTCTCTTTCGGCTATACGCTTAAACAAATCGAATAACATTGTAATTCAGAACGCAACAACAAGAAACACCAAAGCACAATCGGTAATATTCAACAACACCACTAACAGCGCATTGCTTTATTCCAACCTTTCCTATTCTTATGGGGCTATGGCATACATTGTAAATGAAGCATCGGTAAACGAGCTGAAGCCCATGAATATATTCATTCAGAACAACACCTTCTCGGACACTCCCTCTACGGTATCAAATGCGGTAGTTATCGGAGGTTGCCGCGCTATAGTTTCGCACAACTACTTTATAGACTGCTGTGTAAACGGACAAGGTGTGGAGCATATCGTTGAATATAATCTGTTTGAGGGTGGAAATAAGTATATAACAGACGGCGGTATGGTGTATTTCGGTACTTATAACGCAAGAGGTGTTCATATACGAAATAACCTTTTCCATATGTTCAAGGCAACACATCAGGCAGTCTACTTTGATTCTATGGGTAGCGGAATGTACGCTTATAATAACGTGATAAGTCTGCTTGGTGCTCATACGAATAATCACACCGCCTGGTATTCGTCATCAGGACACGGAAATGTATGCTACGGTAACATTATTGTTCTCCGCAACAGGGCACAGATAGACAAGCTTGATGGCAAAGACACAAGCGAAGGAACGGAAGCAATCAAGAAGGGCGACGATATCAACGAATCAGGACTCTTCTACTACTATTACGGCAATAACGCAAGCGGTAACAGCTTAGCGGGTCATTGGTGGATGGGCTACAAGGAAAATGAAGTCAACGCACGCTTGGTAAACAGCGATCAGGATGCATGGAACGCGCGTTATCCTGAGTACATGAACTTCCTCGAAGGCACAAAGGCGATAAACGAGGCTTACGATTATAAGGATTATAAGGTTTACTATGAGCCGAAAAAGCTTTCGGGACTTACTCACGTATTCAAGACTCATGACGATACTGTTATCTGGGTACCTCCTTACGAGTATCTTGACGAAAGCGGGGCAAAGCAGACAAAGACTGCACAAACCTTGAAGGCAGAAAACGGAGAGATCCTGCTTACATTCGACGATATAGCAGCAATGGAGCGCTTACGCCGCCAGCCTGCGTTCAGTGTAATTAAGAATAATCTTATCCTGGGAGGCTCCAGCAATCCCGATAACGTTATTACTAACAACACCGATAATTACAAGGGAGTTATTAAAGACGTTACCATAAAGGAAAACAATTATTTTGAATTTGATTACGACAAAATAATGGCAGACGCCGAAAATTGTGACTACAGGATAAGCGACGAGACTTGGACTATGCTCGAAAAAGAGATGGGAAATGAGTTCGTATCTATCTTGAAAGCGCTTGATTATGAAAAGGCAGGACTCACGAAGTAAGCTATAATTGCCCTTACGGGCAAGTTATAAGTTATGCTACGCTGCGCGCAGTTATGATGTGACATTGTCACATCTTGAAGCAAGAAAGGCAATCATATCATAACTTTTGCGCAAGCAAAATCATAACAGCGAGCTTTTGCGAGCCTCATAACTCTAAACCACATTAACTAAAAAAATTATTGATCCCCTCAATGCGGATAAAGGAAGAGGCAAAACCCTTCCGGACTGCAACAAGGGGATCTTTATTTTACAGTTCTTTTCTCATTTTATCTATCGCGCTTTTTTCGAGTCTTGAGACCTGCGCTTGAGAAATTCCTATTTCGTTCGCTATCTCCATTTGTGTTTTTCCGCTGTAAAAGCGTTTCGTTATAATAGAACGTTCCCTCTCGCCTAATTTTTTAAGGGCTTCCTTTAGGGCTATGTCCTCTATCCACTGCTCGTCCGAGTCATCCGAGTTTTTTATCTGGTCTATTACATAGACAGACTCGTCTCCGTCATTGTAGACCGACTCGAAAAGCGAGACAGGCTCTATTATAGCTTCCATAGCGCGCACAACGTTTTCCTTTTTTTCTCCTATTTTTTCGGCTATTTCATCGGTAGTAGCATCTCGCTGCTTTTCTCTCTGTATTTCCTCTCTTGCCTGTAACGCTCTGTAGGCAAGGTCACGAAGCGAACGGCTGACACGTATCGAATTGTTATCTCTTAAATATCTGCGCACCTCGCCTATTATCATAGGCACGGCATAGGTACTGAATTTTACATCTAATTCAGTGTTAAAATTATCTATTGACTTTATAAGACCTATGCAGCCGACCTGAAAGAGATCGTCCAAGTTTTCCCGTCTGTTTGTAAAGCGCTGAATTATGCTCAGAACAAGGCGCAAATTTCCGCATATAAGCTCTTTTCTCGCCTCGGAATCGCCCTTTTTTGTCCTTAAAAGCAATTCCCTTTTTTCAGAATCCGAAAGTGTCTTTAGCTTTGATGTATTTATCCCGCAAATTTCAACTTTATTATTATACATTTCCACGCCTCCGAATATTTGTCAATTAAAGTATTGACATGCTTGTCTTTCTGTATGCGATTTGCCTAATAGGAAAAAACAGGATAATCGCAAAATTCAAAAATTCACAAATTTCGCAGAAATATTTAAAAGTATGCCTATATAGCGGTTGACATCGGGGCTTTTTTGAGGTATAATATATTATTATAATAATTACATAACATGGGGAGATTTAGCTGTGAATTTAAAAATTACTCTTGCAGGCGACCTCGGAAGCGGAAAAAGCACTGTGTCGGACATTATCGTCGCTCGCACAGGTGCGGAATATCACGCCACGGGCTTGATTGCAAGAAGGGTTGCGGAAGAACATAACATCGATGTTTTGGAAATAAACAAATATATGGAGACCCATCCCGAGCTTGACCGTGAAATAGATGACGGCTTAGTGGCTCTTTCCGACATTGATAAAATGATGGTCATTGATTCCCGCATGGCTTGGCATTTTGTTAAAGGGAATTTCAGCGTATATATGACTACCGAGCTTGAGACGAGCGCTACAAGAATTTTCCTCGCGGGCAGAGCGCAGGAAAAATACGCATCTGTCGAAGAAGCCATGGTCAAGATAAAGGAACGCGAGGCGAGCGAGAAAAAGCGTTATAAGGAAAAATACGGTGTTGACCGTATGGATCTTTTCAATTATTCATTGGTTATCGACACAACAAAGGCAACGCCCGACGAGATATGCGACTGCATATTGAGCTGTGCGGATATGTGGTGTATAGACAATAACTTCCGCGCTTGCTATATTTCCCCCTTGCGCTTGAATTATCCTGCCGATAATTTAGATATAGAGAAAATATCCGAATATTCTCGTTGCATCGAGCTTGGCAAGACTGTGCCGAAGATCAAGGTCTTTGAGCATGAAGGCTCTTTCTATGTTGCGGAAGGTGCGGAAAGCGCAGTCGCTTATTCTCTCTGCGACTCGACATTCGTTCCCTGCGAGCTTGTAAAGGGCACGCCTGACGGCACAGAGTACGTAAAAATGAAGGATTCTCTTTGATAACTACTATAAAAACATAAGGATATAGATATGAAGAAACTAAAAAAAGAAGCGGAAGCATTACTTATTGAGGCAATAGGCAAAAGCTTTCCTAACATTCAGGGCGAGCTTAATATATTTGATATGCTTGAATATCCGCCCGACACATCTATGGGAGACTTAGCACTTCCCTGCTTTAAGCTGAGCAAGGTCCTGCGCTCCTCCCCTGTAAAAATAGCCGAAATGCTCTCCGAAAATATTGAAAGCGGAAGCTTCTCTGATATCACCGCAGTAAACGGATATCTTAATTTCCGTATGAACGCATCCGTCTTTGCCAAGCGTGTTGTCGATGACATATGCGCACAGGGCGAAAATTACGGCTCACCTATGAACGGCGACGGAAAGACTGTTGTTCTGGACTATTCTTCACCCAACGTCGCAAAGCCCTTCCATATAGGACATTTGGGCACGACTGTCATAGGCCATTCGCTTAAGCTCCTGCACGAATTCGCGGGCTATAAGTGCGTAGGTATAAACCATTTGGGCGACTGGGGCACTCAGTTCGGAAAGCTCATCACAGCTTATAAGAGATGGGGCAACAAGGACGAGGTAGAAAACGGCGGAATTGACGAGCTTGTAAGACTTTACGTGCTTTTCCACACCGAAGCCGAAAAGGACGAAGCCCTTAACGATGAAGCAAGAAAAGAATTTTCCAAGCTTGAAAACAATGACGAAGAAAACCTCTTGCTCTGGAGATGGTTTATAGACATAAGCATTGCCGAATACAAAAAGACCTACCGCCTTTTGAATATCGAGTTTGACAGCTACAACGGTGAGAGCTTCTACACCGACAAGATGCCTGCTCAGATACAGGTAATGAAGGACAAAGAGCTTCTTACTATAGACGATGGCGCATCTGTCGTTAATCTTGAGGAATGGAATATGCCCCCCTGTCTTATTCTTAAGAGAGACGGCTCTACTCTTTATCCCACACGTGATATTGCGGCTGCCGTATATCGCAAAAACACCTATGACTTCGAAAAGTGTATTTATGTAACGAGCGCAGGTCAGTCGCTCCACTTTGCGCAGTGGTTCAAGGTCGTTGAGCTTATGGGGTATCCTTGGGCAGACAAGCTCGTGCACGTTCCTTACGGCACTGTAAGCATAAACGGCGCGAAGTTGGCTACACGAACAGGAAACGTAATTCTTTTGAAGGACCTTTTTGCGCAGGCTATTGAAAAGGTAAAGGCTATCACCGCTGAGAAAAATCCCGCACTTGCGGAGCGTGACGATATAGCCGAGGCTGTCGGTGTGGGCGCTATCGTGTTCCACTATCTTTCAAACAACCGCATGAGAGACATCAACTTCATTTTAGAGGATGCTCTTTCGTTTGACGGAAACACAGGACCTTACGCTCAGTACACCTACGCGAGAACATGCAGTATCCTCGAAAAGTCTGCGGACGAGGGTGAAATTTGCGGCGGCGAGATATGCGAGGAGGAAAAAGAGCTTGCAAAGGCGTTGGCTCTCTTCCCTGATAGTGTTTCGGAGGCTATAGCGCAGTATGAGCCTTCACTTATTACAAGATATATACTCGACCTGTGCGCAGCATTTAACCGCTTCTATCACAACTGTCAGATACTTTCCTGCGAGGACGAAAGCGTAAAGCGTCAGCGTATAAAGCTGACCGCCTGTGTTCGTCAGGTGCTTGGAAAATCGCTTGAGCTTATTTGTATGAAAAAAACAGAAAAGATATAATTTAGGAGAAAAAAGATGTCAGGACATAGCAAATGGAACAATATTAAGAGAAAAAAAGAAAAGACCGATGCGCAGAAGGCCAAGGTCTTCACAAGAATAGGTAAGGAAATGGCGGTTGCCATCCGCGCGGGCGGTCCTAACCCCAACAACAACGGAAAGCTCCGCGACCTCATCGCTAAGGCGAAGGCGAACAACGTACCTAACGATAACATCGAAAGAATTATAAAGAAGTTCTCGGACGATGACAGCATCAACTATGAGGAAATAACATACGAGGGCTACGGCGCGGCAGGTGTTGCGGTAATCGTTGAAACAGCGACAGACAACAGAAACAGAACCGCGGGAAATCTTCGTTCCTACTTCAGCAAATTCCACGGAAACATGGGTCAGAACGGCTGTGTAAGCTTTATGTTTACCGAAAAGGGACTTATCGAGATTGCCGACGAGGACAACGAGATAGACGAGGACAAGCTCATGGAGGATGCGCTCGAAGCAGGTGCCGCAGATTTCGAGGGCGAGGACGGATACTACTCTATCTACACCGAGCTTGATGATCTTGTCTCTGTCACAGAAGCGCTTCAGGGCTTGGGATATAAAATAGAGTCCTCCGACAGAGCGATGATACCTTCTACTTACGTAGACGTTACAGACGAAGAAGACATAAAGATGCTCGAGCTGCTTCTCGAAAAGCTCGACGATGACGATGACGTCCAGAACGTTTTCCACAACTGGAACAACTGATAAAAAAGCATAAAATAACCCTTAAAGTGCAAATACACTTTAAGGGTTGTTTTTTTTAAAGAATTATTTTTCCCTATTTTCATAACCGTATTTACGGTAGCCGTATCTACCGTAACTGTACCTACCATATCTACCGTATCTGGTATAACGGTAATGACCTACTCCGGCACTCTTAATATTGACATCATTTAATACAAAGCCTGCGATATTCGCATTAGAATTTTCCATAATGTCAAGAGTCATTTCCACACTCTGTAATTTATCTCTTCCGCAACGTACAACTACAATATACGAGGTAACAAACTGAGCCGGAACAATTGCATCGACCACTATTCCGACAGGGGGGAAGTCCACAAAAATCACATCGTAAATATCTTTAAGAATATCAAGCAATTCTTTAAAGTTATCACTCGCAAGAAGCTCGGAAGGATTAGGAGGAATATGCCCCGCTGTAATGATATCCAAATTCTCTATATGAGTATGAATGATATCATTTTTTATGTCTGCGCTTATTCCTGCCAAAAGCTCACTGATTCCTTCATTGTTCTTAACTTGAAATATCTTATGTTGAACAGGTTTTCTTATGTCACAGTCGAGCAAAACAACTTTTTTTCCAAGCTGAGCAAAAGACTGAGCAATATTAGCTAAAACGATAGACTTACCCGCATCCATGTCAGAGCTTGTCACACCGAAAACAGGACATTTTTCATTCTTTCCTGTGTATAACATATTTGTACGTATAGCCTTAAAGGATTCTGTCAGGGCAAAGGGTGAAGAAGTGTTTACAAGAACGTTTTCATAATTTTTAATCACTTATACTCACCTCTTTCAGGACTTTGTTTCAAAGTGCTCGTTTTTAGAGAGTCTTTTCTTTGAAGCAGAATCTGTCTCCATGGTAGGCACAGAGCCAAGAAAAGGTATATCAAATCTGCGCAGATCATCTTCAGAATGAATACGTGTATCAAATATGGATAAAATGACAAAGGCGCCATAGACAAGCGCTGCGCCAAAAAATGCAGCCACCATAACAGTTCTTACAATGTTAGGAGAATCGGGATTCAGGGATAGGAGGGGAGGATTTAACACCTTGACATTTCCTGCCTCTACGAAATTTATCATTTCAATAGGTCCTATATCCTCTATCACTCTGGCTATATTATAAGATATTTGCGGATCAATGCTTGTCACCTTAACAGAAAACGCTTCACTTCCGATCGAAGAAACAGAAATCATAGAGCGCAACTGAGAAGGAGTATATGATAAGCCTGACTGCTCCGCAACCTTCCTTAAAAAGCTATCGCTGTTTTTTACGACTACAGAATAGGAATCTATAAGCGCCTGCGCAGCCTCCAACTCAGTGTTAAGATAGTGTGCGCTCGTACGGTCTATGACAACGTAAAACTTGACCGTAGAGGAATATGTTTTGCTTACAAAGAGAGATGTATATACAGCCGCAACCAAAGCAAACACAAGTGCCACCAAAATAATATAGATCCAGCATTTCCTCAAAACGCCTATAAAATCAATACTTTTCTCGAAAACAGAGTTGTTTTTTTCTTCCATGTTTTCCTCCTTAATTTTATGCTTAACTCAAGCATTATACGAAACAAAGGTTTATGCCTTTACTTATTTTTTATTAGTTTGCGGCATTAACTATAGCGGTGAATTTATCTGTCTTAAGAGAAGCTCCGCCTATAAGACCGCCGTCAACATTTTCCTTTGCGAGAAGCTCTTTCGCGTTTGCGTCGTTCATAGAACCGCCGTACTGAATGATTATTTCCTCGGCAGCCTTTTCACTGTAAAGGTCGGCGATTACGTCTCTTATGATCTTGCATGCTTCGTCAGCCTGCTCGGGAGTAGCCGTCAAGCCTGTGCCTATAGCCCATACAGGCTCATAAGCTATAATAATATTCTTGAGATCTTCTTCGGGGATACCTGCGAAGTCGAGCTTTGTCTGCATTGAAACTATCTCTTCTGTAATACCTGCCTGTCTTGCTTCAAGAAGCTCACCCAAGCAAAGAATTACCTTAAGGCCTGCCGCAAGAGCCGCCTTTGTTCTGAGGTTTACCGTTTCATCTGTCTCTGCGAAATACTGGCGGCGTTCGCTGTGACCTACGATAACGTATTCAACGCCTACCTCTTTAAGCATAGCAGCGGAAATCTCGCCTGTGTATGCGCCGCTTTCCTTAAAGTGAACATTCTGAGTTCCTATCTTTATATTTGTACCCTTTGCGGCTTCTATAGCCGTTGCGATATCAACAAAAGGAACGCAAAGAACTATATCGCATTTATCCTTCCCTTTAACCATGGGAGCAAGTTCTGTAATGAAGCTCTTGGTCTGGGAGGGGGTCATATTCATTTTCCAGTTTCCTGCAATTACTGTCCTTCTCATAGCTCTGTCCTCACAAATTATTTATCGAGAAGGCAAGCTACACCGGGAAGCTCTTTACCTTCAAGGAATTCAAGAGAAGCGCCGCCACCTGTGGAAATGTGTGTGATCTCCTTAGCGAAGCCGAGCTGCTCGCAAGCTGCCGCAGAGTCGCCGCCGCCTACTATAGTGATAGCGGAGGAGTCAGCCAAAGCCTGTGCTACTGCTATTGTACCCTTTGCGAGTGTGGGGTTCTCGAATACGCCCATAGGACCGTTCCAGACAACTGTTGCGGCATTCTTAGCGGCATCAGCGAAAAGCTCTCTTGTCTTGGGACCGATATCCAAGCCCATCATATCAGCGGGAATAGAGTCGGAGGGAACTGTCTCTGTAGCTATCTCAGCGTCGATAGGATTGGGAAATTCCTTAGCGATAACCGTATCGATAGGAAGGAGAAGCTTAACACCCTTTTCTTCAGCCTTCTTCATCATATCCTTGCAGTAATCGATCTTTTCGGAATCGAAAAGGGACGTACCGATGCTATAGCCCTTAGCAGCGAGGAATGTATATGCCATACCGCCGCCTATTATAAGTGTATCGACCTTTGTAAGAAGATTGTCAATAACATTGAGCTTATCCGCAACCTTAGCACCGCCGAGGATAGCAACGAAGGGACGCGCGGGATCTGCCAAAGCCTTACCCATGATGCCGATTTCCTTCTGAATGAGGTATCCGCATACAGCGGGGAGATAATCCGCTACACCTGCGGTTGTGGCATGAGCTCTGTGAGCCGTACCGAATGCATCGTTTACATAAATATCAGCGAGGGAAGCAAGCTCTTTAGCAAAATCGGGAGCGTTCTTCTCTTCTCTTGCGTCAAAACGCACGTTTTCAAGCAAAACAACATCTCCGTCCTTCATAGCGGCAATTTTTGCCTTTGCATCATCACCAACGATATCAGACGCAAAAACGGTTTTTACACCAAGCTCATTGAGCTTGTCCGCAACAGGCTTCAAGGAATACTTGGTTCTGTCCTTTTCTGCCTTCTTAAGAGCGTCTGCCTTAGCCTGAGCCTGCTCTGCTTCGGGCAATGCTTCAATAGCCTTCTTTTCCTTCTTTGTCAAGCCGAAGCCTTCTGTAAAGATATTATGAGGCTTACCCATATGAGAGCAAAGAATAACCTTCGCACCCTTTGAGGTAAGATACTTGATTGTGGGAAGCGCTTCTACAATTCTCTTATCGCTTGTGATAACTCCGTCCTTGAGCGGAACATTGAAGTCACAACGAGCCAACACCTTCTTGCCCGCAACGTCAATGTCTTCAATTGTTTTCTTGTTGTACATAAATTTATCTCCTTAATATATAATAATTTTTACAATCATCATTTAGTATAGCACATTTTGCGGTGATAGTCAACATTTTAACAAAAAAATTTTTAAAAAATGCAAATTGAACCGAGCAAAACCCAAATCACAAGCAGAAAGAGCAAACACGCAAGGTTAAAAGACTCTTGCGCATCTGCTCTTTTTCTGTTTGTAAAAAGTGTTATTCTTTGTTGAGTTGCAAAACCGATCCTTTTCAGGACAGGGGCAATGTAATTGTTGTGCGAACGCTTCCATGGTAATGAGCGCGTGCTCCGCTTACCTCTTCACCGTTTACTGTACGTGTCCAGTCTGTGGTTCGTACCCAGTTGTTATAGGTGTAGCTCGTATATGCGCCGATACCCTTACATTGGTCGCTTTCAAATCTATCCGCACTCGTTCCCCAGAAGCATATCTTAGGATCGATGAGTTGATAAAGACCGAGGTCACCGCCGCTCACACCATGATGTGTTACCTGGAGTATATCGGATTCAAGTGTTTCTCCGTAAACGCTTGCCATCCACTTACAGCGTGCATCTGTCAGGTCGCCAAGGTAGACGACGCTCGTGTCTCCCAAGGTAATGCGCCAGGTACTGCTCGTGTCATTACCGTTTGAAGTGCGCGCAGGGTAATAGTCCTCATGGCTGAAGAGGATTTCTATCTCCGCGCCCGCTACAGAATATTTCTGTCCTGTGCGGGGAATCCATCTCTCAACATCGGGATAATAGCGGTCAAGCACATCGTACACACGGGGAGCGCAGGTAGCAATACCGGGACCCTGATATGTGTAGATCTCCTCCGACATATCAAACGATTCGTAAAGCGGGAAGTTGAACGCTACCGCTTTAAGCACCATATCATCCTTATACTTTGCAATAAAATCAACAAACAGGAGAACGTGATCCTGATGTCCGTGTGTAAGCATCCAAAGCGAGATAACCGGCTTTTCTCCTTCGGGAGCAAGGCTTGTGAGATGATCCCACATCTTATCCATTGCGCCCCTGCGGTTAAGGTCGCCTCCGTCTACGATAATGAAGCTACCATCCTCAAGCTGCATCACATAAGAGCAAAGCTCGTGGTCCATAAGAGTAACGCTTGGAGTTACGCTTGCATTCTTCTTATATGGCGCCGCTTCTCCTGTCGGAAGGAAGGTGTCATTGGTCTGGATAATAATCTTCATATCTGAAGTCGAGGGATAGAAGGATAGGATAATTGAGCACGCTTGGCTCTTATATGTCGCGAAGAGATTTTCGTTTATCTCATTATCCGCCACCTTTTCAAAGCCGTTTTCGGCAAGAAGAGTGCAATACGCAAGATATTCCGCCTCGGTTACATCCGAATAAGCAACTACATAGTTATTCTCGTTCGCATCGTATATTTCATTGCCCGCAAGAGTGCCATTCGTTGCGAGGTGCGGCACGCCTTCGCCTAAGCCGAAGTCACATTTAAGTGTTATATCGGTAGGGATAACTCCGTTGTCGGATACCGAAGCGACAAGAGCTGAAAGTGACGCGCGCAATGCGATATCGGAATATGCGCTTACTAATATGTCATCCCCGGCGGCAATTATTTCATATCCTGTATAGGAGCTATCCTCAAAGATTGCTGCCGCCGCTTCGTTATCGGCTGATGTCTTAACTAAGATGCGGCGTCCGCTTACAGCTTTGTCATCGCTGACAACGGTAAGCGTTATTCCCGTACGGGAAGCAAGCGATGTAATGTACTCGTTTACCAGATTACGGTGAGCCGTATCCATGCTTGAGGGAAGAACTACTGTAAAGTCGGATACCGAAGCCGTACTGCTTCCGAGATTATTTACGGAAAGCATAGCGGGCAGATAAAACTTATCTAAATTATCGTTCTTCGCATCATCAGTCTTATTGTCAGTGACAGATGCGAGAAGGACGGATAGCGCATCGGATAGCGCCAGACTGTCGGAAGCATACACAAGAATACGCTCTCCCGAGACGCCTATAGCGTAACTGTATCCTGCAGAGGCAGACGCTGTGGCAAATTCCGATGCATCAGCTCTTGTAGAGCCGTTCGCTATAACTATCTCGCGGTCACAGCGAGTCGCCGTTTCTTCGACTGTCTCAAATTCAGCTCCCGTTAAAGCATCAAGCTCTGTAACGAAGCCTTCAATTGCCGCTAAATCGGTGTCGGTAATGTTTTCCGGAACTGTAACTTTATATTGCGCTTCAGCATTTGCCGAAAGTACGAGCTTACCTATCCTTGCTTCCTCGATAGCGGTTTCTTCGGGTATGAGTAAAAGCATTTTCTTAACCAAAGAGTCATTCTTATGCAAGCCTTGCATTTCGTCATTTCCTTCTTTTCCGAAATAGCTGTAAAGCTCTTTCGCATTCACTGTATTTCCAAAGCGTTCCGACTCTGCGGTGCTTGTAAAGACATAGGTGTGGCCGTCCTTTGTCAGAGTAATCGCATATTCATACGCAACCTCAAAGGAGATAAGCTCCGCAACTCTTTCATCGGTGAGCGGCACTCTGTTGCCATCTGTGCCCGATGCATAGAGGACTGTTACTACATAGCATTCGCCCACACCATCAATGGTCTGCTTCTTTGCCGCGTAGGAAGCTCCGTTGTATATCGGTATCGCAACAGGCTTTCCGCACAAGGTGTGATCGAGCTGAGCATTTCGTGTAATAACATCAACTTTTACGGTGTAGCCTTTGCTTTCAAGGTCGGTAACAATGTCGGGATCGACAATGAAGATGGCACGCATACCCGCATAAGCATTCGTTGCTTCATTCTCGGTGCCTGAAATACGGACCTGATAGCCTTCAAATGTTACTATTTCATTAGCCTCTGCGCGAAGCTCGCCAAGGGTGCTGTTCTCAGAAAGGAATGCGTTGCGGAAGCTGTCATAGATATTCTGTATATCTGCACGCTGTCCGTCAAAGTCACAGTCTGCCATTTCTGCATAAAGCTCGCTTGCCGCCTCTTCGGAGCAAAGTATAAGGTCGATGTCCTGAAGGTCAAGGCGATAGAACTTAGCGATGTCCGCAAAGTGATTCTGCGCCTTTTGCTCAGCAGTCAACTCGGTGCGGTAATAGCGGATAGCATATACCGCTCCCGCAAAGCTGTTAGACTGACCAAACACGGCGATATCCTTCACGTCCTCCATAGCTGTGCCTTCGGCAAAAAGAACGTCGACACCGTCTACAGAAAGCTTGATGGATGCAGCCTTGCCAAGACCGGCGTTAGTAGCCGTCAATGTGTAAGCAGAGGTGGTGCCAAGTGTTGCCGCCGCTCCTACTCCGCTGCTTGCGGTAACATTATATAGTCCGCTCGGTGAGGTATAGACACCGTCGATGACACCAAGCGAGATGCCCGAAAGTGAAAACAGCTTTTCGTTTGCAACATCAGTCCGAAGCACGGCTTCGAGCGTAATTTTTTTGCTATCGCTCAGCCCCGAAGCTACTAAACCATCGGCGGGGCGATTATTGCCTCCAAAGAGCAGGAAGCCTCCGTTTCCGCGATGAGCACCTGCAGGAACTGCGAAAGGAGTTTCGTCACTCTCGTGAAGGATAGCAAGTCTTCCCTTCACAGAGAAGCGGTCAAAGCATCTGACACCGTCACATGTAAGACTTTCCCAGCTTGTTACTGATGTGTCTGCGGGCAAATAATCTGCGACACGTTCAGCGTTCCAATAGGAGTTGAGCGCGAAGAAGTCATATGCGATAACGAGATTGCCGTCGTTGTAGTAAAGAGAATCGTAAGATCTGTATTTTTCCTCATCGAAGCTCCAGTATGCCGAAACGGCATCTGTGATAGCCTCCTGAGTAAGAGAGTCGCCCGAAAGCGCATAGATATCACCGCGTGCTGAAAGCGGGATAGAATAGATAGCATCGAGCGAAAGTGGAGTACCGCCATTTTTTCTGTACTTTTCAATACAAGCATCAATAAAAGTGTTATGCAACTTGTATTCGTCGCCTGTGAGATAATGTGCCTCATATCTCTCGATCGTTATAGCCAATGTAATATCATTATAAGCCTTTTGCGCCTCAATATAGGTAGCATCTCCTATTGTATAGGATGCGAAAGCTTCATAAATGCGTTGTTTTTCGGCTTGGGTGTAGCTCTCAATGCCGTCAATGTCAAGTCTGAACCATTTTGCAATATCAGCGAAATGGTTCTGCGCACGCTCATCCTTGGTCAATATATCGGAATAGTAGCGGGCTGCGTAAATCTTTCCTTCAACCAGTGAGCCATAGAATCCGAAATAGTTTCCTGCCGCAAGTCCCTTTGCACCAACCGTCAATCCGGCTTCCAGAAGCTTATCTGCACCGTTATACATTACAAAGTCACCTGTATCCCCCGCAACTCCCGACACGTCTACGTTATATGTAAGTGTGGTGACCGAATCATACGGAGCAGGTGAGCCATTTACGGCATTCGTAAAATAAAGAAAATCACTATTGCCGTTTCCGCTTATATAGAAGGTCTTGGTAACGTTGTCCTTCTTTGCCGCAAGGTAAAGAGAGTTTATCAAGAGATAATTTGATCCTATATTTTGACCCAGCTCGGATATCATTTCAAGCGTCTTTATCTCTCCGCCGAAGGATCCACCCAAAATCAAGCCGCTACTGGTGTACATTCTGCCGCTTGAAGGCATGGTTATATATCCGCTTTCTATAGTTCCTATCGCAGAGCGTGCAAGTCTGTGACGGTCACCGCCCGAGGCAGTACCAAAAGCAGAATCCTGAGTTGCATAGTAGTATTTATCATTGGAGGTATTTCTGAAGTTAAGGAAAAATGCCTTGTCCTCCACTTTCCATGCATCCACGGCACGGCCCCACGCTGCATTAAGCACCTTGTTGGCACCGTTCATCTTTACTTCCGCTTTATAGGTCACGCCCTCTGCCGTCGGCATCGCCTCAATGGCCGCCATCGCCTCGACTTCGCCGAGATACTCACCTACCGTAATCGTTCCGTTTGCATCTGTTTTTGTAACCGTATATACAAAGCGATTGTTTTCAACCGTGAAATCAAAGGTCTTTCCCGTACCGTTTTTGCCGTTGTCCACATAATTATCGTTATCCGCAGGACCTGTAGGAATTACGTAGTCGTGGTTTCCGTCGGGACACCAATATTCGTTGAGCTTGTAGAAGTCTATCGAATACATAAGATTGTCGGAAACGTAAAGAGAATTATAATATTCCTCATCCTTATCCGAAAGCTTTATTGTTGCTTTCAGTTCCGCAATTGCCGCTTTTGCTATCGCCTCTACCTCTCCGCGGGTATCTTCGAGAGTAAGAGACGCGAATTCATTATAGAAATTTACAACATCTGCGTCCTTGCAAAGAGGAAGGCATTTAATATATTCAGAAATGTCAAGCCTGTAGAATTTTGCAATATCGGCGAAATGGTTCTGCGCGCGCTCTTCGGCATCCAATATGTCGGAATAATAGCGAACAGCGTAAAGCTTTGCACCCGTCAAGGAAGTTCCGTAACCGATGTAGTTACCCGAGCCTATACCACTTGTTCCGGGCTCATACTCGACACTCATAACCTTTTCTGCACCGTCAAACATTTCAAATGTTCCGCTTCCCGTTCCTCCGCTCATAGTGTAGGTGAGCGTAGTCAGCTTATCGTAGGATGCATAATGCGGAGCTTCGGGATTTCCTAATGTTACCGAGCCTTTGAAGGACACGTATTTGGGATTGTTGTTTTCGCTGATATAAAAGGTGTTACCGGGCTTTTTTGTTATTCTGACATAAACGGAATTCATCAAAATATAGTTGTCGGTCTTTATATTACTGCCAAGCACCGAGACCATTTCAAAGGTCTTGATTTGACCGTGATTAGCATTTATTGACAATCCGCTTCCGTAATAAGTTTGAGGGAGCGTAATATATCCGTTTTCAAGTGAAGCCACAGCCGAACGCGCCATGTCCAAGCGAGCATCGTTGACCGTGAAAGAATTTTGAGTTTTTATAGCAATTTTGCTATCGGGAGTATTATTGAAATTTTTGAAAAAATCTCCGTCGGCTGTTACCCAATCTGACATAGCGCGCCCCCATGCCTTATTCAGCGTTGTTCCCTTGACTGCTGTATAGGTTGCGCCTTCCTCCTTGGTCATGCCGTCAATTGCAGCATTCGCATCATCCAAGCCGAGATATGTCCCCGACAACGTGGTGATGGTTTCACCGACCGTTTTGGTAATCGTATAATCAACTCGGTTTTCTGCTTTGGTAAAATCAAAGGTCTTTCCCGTACCGCCTACACCGTCATCCACGTAATTATTGTTATCTGCAGGACCTGTAGGAATTACGTAGCCGTGGTTTCCGTCGGAGCACCAATATTCGTTGAGCTTATAGAAGTCCAACGAATACAGAAGATTGTCGGAAACGTAGAGCGCATTATAGTCCTCAAGCTCAAAGTCAGGATAACTGAGCTCCGCATCAAGAGCAGCGTAAGCCGCATCAGCCACTGCCTGAGCTTCTTCACGCGTAGAGTCAAAATTGAGCGTGGCAAAGGCGTTGTAATACGCAGAAACATCATCAAGATTAAAGTGATTTTTCTTTGCGGCAAACTCGGAAACGTCAAGGCGGAAGAATTTAGCCATATCAGCGAAATGGTTCTGCGCACGCTCTTTTTCGGTAAGAACATCATAATAATAACGGGCAGCGTAAACCTTTGTTTCTGCCGAGTTGGCACCCCAGCCAATATAGTTGGATTTAGACAAATCTCCCGTTATACTATAGGTAGCATCCAAGACGGTCTCCGTGCCGTTATAAATAAACACCTTGCCGTTTTCCATTGTA
This sequence comes from Oscillospiraceae bacterium, assembly GCA_015065175.1. GTDB lineage: Bacteria > Bacillota > Clostridia > Oscillospirales > CAG-272 > UBA1740. The sequence continues at coordinate 17,407 of SVQV01000007.1, forward strand.
TAGGTAAGAGTTATTGGCTTTTCATACGAAAAGGGCTTAGCGGAATTTACAGTCTCGATCTTTGTGGCACGCGCTGTAGATCCTGTAATTGTATAGGTGCCGCTTGCTTCGTCCTTTTTCGGGCTAAATCCCATATTGTTGAAAAGGACATATGCCCCTTTAAGTGAATCTCCAAGAACGGAAACAATTTCTGCCGTACCGAGCATTGCGTCTATCGGGGAAACCTGAAGTCCCGAGCCTTGCTTATAAGAGACATCATAGGGGAGGAGCTGCACGTAGCCGTCGCCTAAGGTATCTATCTGCGAACGTGCATATCTGTAGCGCGTATTACTTGTAACTGTTCCAAAGGCGGCGTTGTTAGTGTAAAACTCGGGATTGGTGGCACTAACCGAGGGGTTCGTGAAATTGAGGAACTGCTTGAAAAAGTTTTTGTCAGCAATGATCCAGTCGTTTACCGCGCGATTCCATGCGGCGTGTAATTCAGTACCCTTGACTGCGGTATAGGTGACACCGTCTGCGGGTGTCATTTTGGCAATAGCAGCATTTGCATCAGCCTCGCCAAAATATGTACCGTCTAACGTAACCGTTCCGTTTGCATCGGTTTTTGTGATGGTATAGACAAACTGGTTGTTCTCAACGGTGAAATCGAAGGTCTTTCCCGTACCACCCTTGCCGTCATCAACATAATTTTTGTTATCTGAAGGTCCTATCGGAATTTCATAGCTATGTCCGTCAGGACTCCAGTATTCGTTCAGCTTAAAGAAGTCAATGGAATATGCAATGTTGTCCAGAACGTACAATGCATTATACTCATCAGCGGTCATTTCCGTGTTTTCTTCCGCAGACGAGACGAATGACAGAACGCCAACAGGCATTGCGGTCACAAGGAGAGCAAAAAGTAAAAGTAAGGAAATCAAACGTTTTTTCATAATAATTTACCTTTCAAAAAAGTGCATCATAGCAGTGTATAAATATACATATATATTATATCCCCCCGCAAAATTTGTCAATATAGTTTTTGAAAATTTTTTGATTTTTGCAAATATGATGTGAAAAACTGCAAAAGGGGCATCCTCGATGTCATAAAATTCACATCTTTCGAGAATGTCCCTTTTTATACTCAATTAAAAATCAAGTGCTTATTTTGCTAACTTCTCCGCTTCCCATTCGTTGAATACGGAAACGTTCTCGGTAAGCTGGTCATGGTATTTCTGGAATACGCCCATAACACCTGCATCGTTTGGCTTAAGAGCAGAGAAAACGGTATCGTAAGCGTCCTTTATTGCCTCTCTTCTCTCCTCTTCGGTCTTTTCGGCAAGCATCTGTCCGCCTGCGAAAAGCTTAAATGCGAGTATGGGCTTCTTAACTCCCTGCAATGCTTCAAGCATTTCTCCTCGGTCTGTTGCGTGGAAGTCTATGTCTCCCTTGGACTTACCCGTAAGGAAGCCGCTCTCCTGACCCTCGCGGTTACGGCGCGCATTGTACATACATGCCATATAGAAGTCGAAGTCCCAGCCCTCGCCGTTTTCAAACTCGGCTATATTCTCGGGACGGTGTGTACAAATACCAAGCGGAATGCCCATAGCTCTCATCCTGCCGAGCATATCCTTTATTTCCTGATCTCTGCCTGTCTCACGGCGAACGTCAACAAATGTACCCGAAAGGTAAACGCCGATAGGCTCTACCTCCTGCATATGACGCATGGTAACGCCCCAAAGCTCAGGTGTCATCAGAGGTCCCCATGTCTGGAAGATAAAGTTCATCTTACCTCCGTTATTGCGATAATGAGAAAGAACACGTATCATGAAAGGATCGGCAAGCGGAAGCATCGTATTGATGCCAAGCTCCTCCATCTTGTGCATAGCTTCAAGTATCTTTTCCTCGGTGTAGTACATCTTCATATCCGAACCCGGAACAAATTTAGGAATGTAAGACCAACCGTTAAAGGGATTATCTCCAACGATAAGCTTGGAAACCTTATGACCGAAAAAATCTACGTTAAACATATTTTCTGCTCCTTTTGTTTTTTATTTTACAACCAAATTATATATGCTTTTATTATTTATGTCAATAAATACATTCTATTTTAAGAATTTTCTTCCTGTTTTCAAAAAAATTTCTCTTGCTTGCAAAGAAAAAACACCTATGACAATGCGTGTTATCCTTAACGGAGAACACGCAATGAATTGCAACCTTGCACTTGCATGAATTGAAAGCTTTGCTTTCGTGAATTACCTGCGGCATGAATTGTGCCAAACGGCACATTGGTTGTAATTCAATTCATGGAGCGAAGCGAGAAATCATAGCGAAGCCAATTCATGATGCGCAAGCATCAATTCATCTATAATAACGAACAGAGCAAGAATAGAAGGGAGTTTATCCTTTTACTCTTGCTCTTTCTGCTTGTAATATGGGTTTGGGCTTAACCCAAGTACATTTGAATAGTCAAATGTGATGCTCGCACTGCGTTGAATATTCAAATTCTCCGCTAAGAACATCACTCTAAGCATCATAAGTGAATTCAGATACTGTAGCCCTTTTCTTTAACTACCGACACTACCTTTTCGCAAAGCTCGGCGCAGAGGGCTTCACTTTCGCTTTCTACCATGACTCGAACACAAGGCTCGGTGCCGCTTTCACGGAAAAGGACTCTGCCCTTGCCGTTGATTGTTTTTTCGGCTTCAGCGCAGGCTTTTTTTACATCGGGATCGTTTGCCGCCGCACGCTTATCCTTTACTTTTACATTTACCGTCTTTTGTGGGTATATCATAATATCCTCGACCAACTTGCTGAGTGTACTTTTCCTGTCGCAAAGCTCCTCGCATACCATCATAGCGGTAAGGATTCCGTCGCCTGTGGTGGCGTATTTTTTGATTATAATATGTCCCGACTGCTCGCCGCCTAAGCTGTAGTCCTCCTTCTGCATACATTCATAAACAAAGCGGTCGCCGACAGATGTCTGCACACACTCTATTCCTATCTTTTTAAGAGAAGCCACAAGCCCGCTGTTTGACATAACAGTGTTTACGAGAGTGTTTTTATTCAACATTTCCCTCTCTTTTAAGCGCTTGGCGAGCAGATACATAATAGAGTCTCCGTCAACTACGTTTCCGTTCTCGTCAACGGCTATGCATCGGTCTGCGTCCCCGTCAAAAGCAAATGCTAAGTCGAGATGCTTTTCTTTTACCAAATTACAGAGGTTTTCGGGGTGTGTAGAGCCGCAATTCTCGTTTATATTGAAGCCGTTAGGCTCTGCGCCTATCACTACGGTCTGCGCTCCCAAAGCATCAAAAACCGCTTTTGCTATCATCCAGGATGCTCCGTTTGCGCTGTCTATGCCTATGCGCATCCTTCTGTATGAATGGGACGCGAGCGAGATAAGATATCCCACATATCTGTTTCTGCCCGAAACGTAGTCGATAATAGAGCCTATGCGCTCACGCTTTGCCATAGGCAGATCATCCCCATCCACGCCAAGCGCCGAAAGGTCTCCGTCGATATAACTCTCTATGTATGAGGTAATATCGTCGTCTAATTTCTCTCCGTAGCGGTTTATCACCTTTATTCCGTTATCGTAGAAGGGATTATGCGAGGCGGTTATCATAATTCCGCAGTCAAACTCCTCCTGCCGTGTAACGTATGACACGCTCGGTGTTGTGGTAACGTGCAGCATATAAGCGTCGGCGCCCGAGGCGGTAATTCCCGCAACTATCGAGTATTCGAGCATATAGCTCGAACGTCTTGTGTCCTTTCCTATAACGATACGGGGACGGTAACTCGGACTCTGACATCCCGAAAGCTCAGAGGAATAATACCAACCGAGGAAGCGTCCCACCTTATACGCCTGTATCGAGGTAAGATTGAGGTTTGCCTCTCCTCTGAAGCCGTCCGTGCCAAAGTATTTATTCTTCTTTTTCTCTCCCTTGCTTACAGTCAATTTATCACGCATAAGCTCGTCACAGGAGATAGAAAAGGTATCGCATAGCTGTATTATTTTATCTATCTGCGGTAATACCTGATCCATTTCCCATTTTGATATCGACTGACGGGAAACTCCCAGCTTTTCCGCAAGCGCTTCCTGAGATATATTGTATGCCGTTCTCAGATGTGCAATTTTTTCGCCTATCGTCATAATTATTCCTCACCGTTCTAAATATTTTCACTTATTATTATACTACGTACTTATAAAATATTGTCACATATATTGTAGTATATTTTGCAAAAAAAATCAACCTATTTGACTTTGAATATAAATGCAACCTCAGGTTGCGGTTTTGCTTATTTTTTCGACGACAAGAATAATTTTAAGGATGCGCGAAAATTGTTTTTGCAAAATGCTTTTAACAATGTCGAATTATGCGATTTCAGACAAGAAGCAAAAAAAGAAGTGACCCTTGATCGTGATTTGTAAATTCACAACCAAAGGTCACTTCTCGTTCTCCTTTGTATCTAACATCTTTTGGTTATCCTCGCTTTCTATAGTCTGCCCTGTCACATTTTACCGCATCCTCTACCCAAGCTTACAGTTTGTATGTTCTCTACGGAGAATAACTAATTGGTGGTGTGTAGTATTTGTTTAAGGGCGCTGTTTTGATTTTTTGCGAAGTGCTTTCCTGATCCGATTTCTTCTTTTTTATCTACTTCCAAATTCAAGTGACTCGGACTTTTATTGTCCTCACTTCATCCGTTTGGATCATCTCCTGTCGGCGCTCTCTTCGTAAAAAATCCTTTTTTACTGTTTCATTGGAGTGTACCTCTCTTTCCTTGTGTCTTAATTATAGCATACATTTTCAGAAAATTCAATTGGCAATTTGTAAAAACTTGACAATATTTTTTTGTGCAAAATGGAGTTTTTGTGTAAAATCACCATAAAAGTATTTACAAGAACAAAGTTTTATGATATAATAGAAATGTTGAGATTAAAAGCGACTGTCATATTCTGTACCGAACGTGACAGTCGCTTGTTTTTTGTATTCAATTTGCGTCGAAATTTTCGAAAATTACGGTATACCCTTCACTTTCTGCCTGCTTCATATCCGTAATGCTTCTTATAGTCCAAGCAAAGCCTTTTATTTTCCACAACTTGAGGGCAATCTGATTTGATAGGTCTTTGCGATGTTCAAAATTATACGCTATAAAATCCGGCCTTGTATAGAAGTTTAAGACGAGGGCGTGTAAAAAGAACTTCAAAACGACAGATAATTTTACATTCTTATCTTTAAAGAAGTTTTCCGCAAGCTGCCCCCTTACGACGCAAGGCGCGTTTTTCTTGAAGAATGCTACACATCTTGGGTCAAAGGATTCTACACAATATTTGCCTTTATAACCCTTTAACTGCTCTATAGCTGTGCGGCAAAGCTCTTTCACGTTTCCTTCTGACTTTAGCTCTATCAACAGAGGTACCCTGCCGTCTACAAGAGCTAAGACCTCTTTTAAGGTAGGAATATGCTCGTCTGAGTCTTCGAGGGTGTATTTTTTCAGCTCGTCACAGGTTAAGTCTTCTATAAAAATGTCTGCGCCTGCGGTTCTTTTAAGTGATGCATCGTGAATTACGGCTAATTCTCCGTCTGCCATAAGATGAATATCAAGCTCTATTCCGCAGCCGTTTTCTACAGCCAAAGAAAAAGCGGAGAGACTGTTTTCGGGAATTTTCGGCTTATCATGCAAGCCCCTGTGAGCATATCTCACCCCCGTAAAATACTCTGCTTCGGGATTTTTCCTGTTTCCCTTAAGGCACAGTACATACAATGCGAAAATAATGAGAATTACAGATAAACAAATAAGAAAGGTCAGCATCTTAATCCTCTACATCAAAGGCTTCCAAGCCTTTTTTTATTTGTACTTCAGTGTCGCCGTGCTTTACAAAGCACATTGTGACGAATGCTAAAAGTGAAAACGAAGCCGAATATAAGAACAGAACGTTATATCCAACATTCTCAAGAAGGTAGCCCGCAAGGATTGGGGTTATAATCTGGGCTGACATTGAAAAGGCGTAGTAATAGCCTGTAAACTTGCCGACATCGGCACCTGAGCAGATCTCCACTACCATAGGCAGGCTGTTAACGTTTATCATTGACCAGCCCAAGCCGACGAATGCAAAGATGACATAAAGAACAGGATTGAAACGGTCGAATATAAAAGTGCATACAAAGCCTGACGCAAAGCAAAGCGCAAGGATAAGCACGCCTATCTGAATAGCTCTTTTTCTGCCTGTTTTTTCGGCTAATGCGCCCGACGGAATAAATCCGACAAACGCGCCTGCCGTGGCTACGGTAAGGCACATAGAGGCTAAGCCAATATCCATATCCCAGACCTTTTTTGCATATGTCGTAAACCATGTGGAAACGCCGTTATAGGCTATGTACCAGAGCGCAATTGAAAGCAAAATGAAGATCAGGCTTTTTTTCACCGCCTTAGGCAATGTTGCCTTGCTGTTTTCGTCTTTTTTCTCTGTAAGGTCTGATTCGGGGTGAGCTGCTTCATATTCCTCCTGCTTTTTACAGAGCGCAGGCTCGTTTACAAAGATCATCACAACAGCCAATGCTATAAGCATAATGAACGCAACTATTAAAAAGAGGACGAGGTAGCTTATATGCTCAAGGTCTTCTGTTTTTGACTGTGAATACAATACCGAGGTCAAGACGAGATAGATAATACCGCCGAGCGCGCCCATTACGTTTATAATAGCGTTAGCCTTGCTTCTTAAGGGCTTGGGTGTGACGTCGGGCATAAGCGCGACTGCGGGGCTTCTGTAGGTTCCCATAGCGAAAAGCACTAAGGCAAGCACTATTACAAAGAATACTATTTTTGAAGCGGAAGGAGCGGCATAATAGCTGTCATCGATTATAGGGAGAAAAACCATAAAAGCGACGGCAAGCAGAGTGCCGAACAAAATGAACGGACGTCTACGCCCCATTTTGAACTTACTCCTATCGGAGAGTCCACCGAAGAATGGCAGAAGGAAAAGTGCGAGGACATTATCTGCCGCCATTATATAACCCGAAACAGACTCGGATATTTTAAAGGTTTCGGTCAAAATTTTTGGAATTATACCGTCATACATCTGCCAGAAGGCGCATATTGCCATAAAGGCAAAGCCGACTAAAACAGTAGTTTTTGTGTTTAGCTTCATAGTTTTCTCCTTTTTGTCTTGCAGAAGCACAGAGCTTTTGTTACATATAAGATTATTATAATACTGTCTTACAAAAAAATCAATACAAAAATCAAATAAAAAGAGATGCTACCGAAATAACATCTCTTTTATTACTATTACTGCTGATCCATGAATACAGTGGACAAAGCATATTTTTCCGCATACATCTTATGGTTCTCGGCGAATGCTTCGTCGGCTTCCTTGATGTCGTGCAGATAGCTGTGTATATCGAGCTTTTCATTCTTGGACATTTCAATAAGACAACCTGCGATGTTGGAGCAGTGGTCAGAAACACGCTCGAGGTTTGTAAGGATATCCGCAAGAATAAATCCGTGTTCTATCGAGCATAGGCTCTTCTGGAGTCTTATTGTATGGCGAAGCTTTATCTGATCTCTCAGCTCATCTACCACCTGTTCAAGAGGCTCAACCAACGACGCCTTCTGGAAATCGGAATTTACAAACGCTTCCTCGGTTATCTGAATTATTTCGTTTACCGCATCGCACATAACCTTAAGGTCGGCGCGTCCGTACTCGGAGAACGCAACATTTTTATCTCTCATTTCCTCAACAGACTCTATAACGTTTACCGCATGGTCGGAAATTCGCTCAAAGTCTCCTATCATATGGAGGAACTTGGTTACATCCGCGCTGTCGCTTTCGGGCAAGGGCTTCGCCGATATTTTGACGAGATAGGAACCAAGCTCGTCCTCATAAATATCGACTTTATCCTCTTCATTTCTTATTTCGTCCATTAACCTTGAATCGTACTTCTCGAAAAGTCCTATAGACTTACGGAAGGAGCCAAACGAAATCTCGCTCATTTTACAAGCTACTATTCTTGCATTTTCGATAGCTACGGAAGGTGTTTCGAGCAAGCGCTCGTCAAGCATTGCTGTATATTCATCCCCCTTCTTGTCGCTACCCTTGATAGTAGATGTCGCAAGCTTTTCAAGAAGCTTGGTAAAGGGCCACATAAGACCTACAGCCAACAGCTTGAAGATAGTATGAACGGCGGCTATGCCCCACATGTTTATAGTGTTGCCGTTCGCTATTTCAAATATATCTATCAAGCCTGTCATACCGAATATCCAGCCTACGAGATAGTACATCAAGAGCCAGAAAGCAACACCGATAACGTTAAAGTAAAGATGCGCAACGGCGGTTCTCTTACCGTTCTTGTTAGCGCTGATGGATGAGATCATAGCGGTAACACATGTACCGATATTCTGACCCAAAATTATCGGAATTGCCGTAGCGTAGGAGATAGCGCCTGTCACGGACAGTGCCTGCAAAATACCTATAGAAGCAGAGGACGACTGTACGATAGCGGTAAGAGCCGTACCTGCAAGCACACCCAGGATAGGATTCTTGAAAAGGAGGAGTATCTGAGTAAAGTCCTCGTTGTTCTTAAGTCCCGAAACCGCATCGGACATAAGAGTCATACCTACCATAAGTATAGCGAAGCCCATAAGGATAGTACCAACGTTTTTGGTTTTATCCCTCTTCGCAAACATAATAAGACACATACCTATAAGAGCAAGTATAGGCATCCAGGAGTCAGGCTTGAGATAGCTCAAAAACGCTGTAGCGTCCGCGCCGCCCTCAATACCGTTCAGAGCGGTAAGCCAAGCGGTAACCGCGGTACCGACATTAGCGCCCATGATGACGCTTATAGCCTGAGAAAGAAGCATCGTACCCGAGTTTACAAAGCCGACTACCATGACCGTCGTAGCAGATGACGACTGAATGATAGCGGTAACAGCGAGACCGAGCAAAAAGCCCTTGAATTTACTTGCAGTAAGCTTTCCCAAAATTGTTTTCAGTTTTCCGCCGGCGCTCTTTTTAAGACCCGCCCCCATGGCATCCATACCGTAGAGGAAAAGCGCAAGGCCGCATACAAGACCTAAAATATCCATTTGGTTTCTCCTAATATAATAAAAATTTACACATTAAAAATCGCAAACTTACCTATTTTAACATATCATATTATACTCCAAAAAAATACATTTGTCAACACAGATATGAAACGAGAGAAAAATTCGACAGATTTAACAAAAATGAACATTGGCAAAAGAAAAAAATTCGACATAATTAAACGGCAGAAATCTCCTTTCACAAAAAAGCGAAATTTCTGCCGTCAATATAAGGCTACCTGTCAAAGTGTCCGTGTACCCCCATAACATCCGAATAATAAACGAATGCGTCGGGATATTTTTTCAGTATCTTCATAAGATCGCTCAGCTGTCTTATGCTTATAACTACTATAAGGAATTTTTTGCTTTCTCCCGAATAAAGCCCCTTGCCGTCAAGTACGGTGGCGGCATGATTGAGGGTGATCAAAATGTCGTCTTTTATACTGTCAGTCTCATCTGTGACTATCTTTACCTCTATAGCGTTTCTCGTGTCCTTGAGTAGTGCCTTTATTGTAATCTCTGTACTGAATATCTGTATAGCGGAAAGAAGAATACAGTTGAGGTCTTTATAAATGAATATGGAGGATGCCACTATTATATAGCTCAAAAAGCTGACTATCCGCTCAATTCTTATATGACCCTTTTTCTTTTGTATTATAGCGGCAACTATGTCGAGCCCTCCACTCGATGCCTTCTGCCTGAGCATAAGACCTATACTTACTCCGCCGAGTATTCCCGCAAAGAGCGCGCTTACCATAGCGTTCGTCGGGTGTGTATACTGATAAAAACGCATCTCTTCAAAGACTATGCACATCAAGGATGAGGTGACAGTAAAAAACGCGGTATATATAACGTATCTTTTGTTTATGAAAAACCATGCGATTATAAGCAGGATAATGTTGATAATGAGGTTGAAATATCCCGCATTCAGATTTGTAATCTCCTGTAAAGAAACTGCTATTCCGTCAACGCCGCTCGGCACGAAATCATAAGGAAATACAAACACCCATAAGCCGAGCGCGGATATCGCTCCCGCAACTACTGTCAAAAGCAGAAAGCCTGCTTCTTTTTTAATATCAAGCTTCATACTTTACCTCCCTTTTATATTTGTCATAAGCCGAAGAAACAATAAAATTGTAGCATAATTTAAAAAACTTGTCAACAACTTACAGAATATTTATTGACTTTTATTTTCGCTTAAAGTATAATTGTATTATTGCAGGCGATTCGGTTTTATGTGACCGAAAATTTTTCTTGCTGCTTGGTGTTAATATGAACGGTTTAAAAAGCTCGCGGGTAAAAATGATTTTTTCCATGACCGTATTCGGTACGATAAGTCTTTTCGTAAAGAAAATCCCTCTTGTGTCGGGAGAAATAGCGCTTTACAGAGCGTTCCTCGCATTTATTCTTATCGGTGTCTATCTGCTTGTGAAAAGACAGAAAATCCATTTCAGAGAAATGGAAAAAACGCTTCCGCTGTTAATTCTTTCGGGATGTGCTATGGGTATTAACTGGATACTGTTTTTCGAGGCCTTCAATTACACGACTGTATCGGTCGCCACTCTGAGCTATTATTTCGCGCCTGTAATAGTAACGCTCGCCTGCCCTGTCATTTTTAAAGAAAAAATGGGCGCAAAGCAATGGATTTGCTTCTTTATGGCGACACTCGGCATAATTCTTATAACAGGCTTGGATATAAACAGCGAAAACGACAACATTACGGGCATTCTGTTCGGTCTCGGCGCAGCCTGCCTGTATTCTGTTGTTATTATACTCAACAAGTTCATAAAGAACGTAGACGATATACAAAAGACCTTTATACAGTTTGTATCGGCGGCAGCAGTGCTTCTGCCGTACGTATTACTGACAAGCGGAATAAATATAGCTTCTCTTTCGGGCGGCGGTCTTATATCTCTGCTCTTTGTCGGACTTTTCCATACGGGAGTGACCTATTGCTTTTATTTTTCCGCAATGAAGGGTCTTTCGGGTCAGGAGACGGCAATTCTGAGCTATATAGACCCGCTTGTTGCTGTTCTTGTGTCTGTTGTTATACTTAAGGAAGAAATGACTCTTATGCAAATTATAGGCGGAGTTATAATTTTAGGCTTTACGCTCTGGAACGAAATTAAAGGGAAAAAGGATTTATAAAATGCAAAAAGTAAAATTTTCAGTATTTTCCGACATTCATATTGATGAACACTGGACATCGGACGGCACAGACCGCCTTAACGCCATTTTAGCCCGCGCCAAAAGAGAAAACGTTGATTTTATTATCGACTGCGGAGATTTCGGCTACCCCTCACAAATCGGGCGGGCGCTCGACACTTATAACAATTTTGAGATCCCCACCTATCACGTCTTGGGAAATCATGATCTCGACAAGGCTACGCTCGATGAAGCCGTAAAGGCGTTCAATATGCCGAACGAATACTATTATTTCGACAAAAACGGCTTCCGCTTTATAGCTTTGAATGAAAACTACTGCCGTGTTGACGGCGAGGATATTCCCTACTCTATGGGAAATTACTTCAAAATGGGCGAATACCGAGATTATATTTCAAAGGAGCAGATAGAATGGCTCTATGATGTCGTAATGTCGTCACCTTATCCTATGGTAATTTTCAGTCACGGAAGCCTTCAACTCGAGGATATATACGGCGACGCTGTAAAAAACCGTGAGGATGTGCAGAATATTTTCCGAAAAGCTCACAAAAACGGAAAGCGTATTCTTATGTGCTTAAACGGTCACTATCATGTTGACTATATGAGAATTTACGAGCATGTATGCTATTTTGACGTCAACTCTGCTACAATGTACTGGATGAGTAATACTCATGATAAATTCGGTGAGGAATTTCACAAGAAGCATATAGGCGCTTGCCATACCGTAATATACAATGACCCTCTCAGCGCAATAGTAACACTCTCGGAGGACGGAAGCATTGAGATAGAAGGCACGGAAAGCAGCTTCTATATGGGGATTTCGAAGGAAGATGTTTCGGGAAACAGTTGTCATAATGCTATAAAATGCACTCCCAAGATTATGAGCGAAAAGCTGAGATTGCCGATAGAATTATAATAATCAAGAAAGGAAAACAAAAATGCAAAAGGTAAAATTTTCGGTATTTGCCGACATTCATATCGAAGACCATTGGGCGCCTGACAGTATAGGCCGCCTGAACGCTATTTTAGATCGTGCAAAAAAGGAAAATGTTGACTTCGTAATTCATTGCGGAGATTTTTGCACTCCGCCCGACTATCCGAACGCTCTTGAAATATATAATAATTTCGAAATTCCAACATATCATGTTTTGGGAAATCACGACTTAGACAAGCGTCCGCTTGAAGATGTGGTAAAAGCCTTCGGTATGCCGCACGAATACTATTATTTTGACAAAAACGGATTCCGCTTTATAGTTTTAAATGAAAATTATTGCCGCGTTGACGGAGTTGACATTCCTTATTCCTCAGGAAATTATTTCAAGCTCGGACCATATCGCGACTACATTTCGCAAGAGCAAGTGGAGTGGCTTGATGATGTCGTTATGTCCTCGCCCTACCCCATGGTTGTTTTCAGCCACGGAAGTCTGCAAATTGAGGATATAAACGCCGATGCTGTAAAAAATCGCGAGGACGTACAGAACATTTTCCGAAAGGCTCATAAAAACGGCAAGCGTGTCCTTATGTGCATTAACGGTCATTTCCATACCGATTACATGAGAATTTACGAGCATGTCTGCTATTTCGACCTCAACTCCGCTACAATGTATTGCGTATGCGACAAGCACGAGCCGCACAATAAATTCGGCGAAGAATTTCACAAGAAGCATCCGGGTTCAGCTCACCTTGCGATATACAATGATCCGATACATGCGGTAGTAACCATTTCTGACGACGGATGCATAGAGATAGAAGGCATGGAGAGCAGCTTCTTTATGGGTGTATCCAAGGAGGATATTTCCGGAAAAAGCTGTCATAACGGCATAAAATGCACTCCTAATGTATTAAGTGAAAAGCTGATATTGCCAATGAAATTAAATTAAACGAGGAAGTTATAGTTGCATAAAATGACCTCAAACGAAAATCCGAAGGCAAGGAAATAAGAGCCTTTCTTTCTGACGTCCGGAAAACAATGAAAAACAGCATAAATTGCGCTCCGGCGGTCTCGCCAAGCTTTATGAAAAGAAATAAAAAAACAATGCAGCGTTATGTATTAAAAGCAAACGCTGCATTAAATTTTTATAGTTCATCGGGCGTATACATACGGGTATACGCTCTTTTTCCTTCCGCATCTATTATTTCAAGGCGGAAAGGAACATTTTTATCATTCAACTCAAATTCGAACTCGGTAAAGGTCTCACTGCCGTCACGGCGGATCCTTCTTCCCTCTCTGCCATGGGTAACGAGTGCGGCATCCGATACGGGAGAGGTTTTTGCCTTCAAAATTCCGTCCTCTACGTAAAGCTCGTAGAAAAGAGGTCCTGTTGACGCATAGGTATCTCCGCGAAGGAGCGCGTCCATAACATCCTCATAGGAAAGGCTCTTTGCCTTTATCATATTGAAGCCTCTGAAGGAGTCGCACTTCGGACTCTCAAAGGGGGAGCTGTTATGATTGTCATCTGCCGCAATAGGAATAAGCTCGGGAGATCTTCTGAGCATTTGAGTATATACAACAGAGTTATCGTCAAAGGTTGAATATTTCACACACGCGCCGTTATAGCACTCGACACCGTAAAGACCTTTGAGCTCTCCGTAATCCTCATAGGTCTGGAGCGACCAGAGAGGATGATTGTAATTTACTATAAATCCGTTTTCGTTCGCCTGTCTTATAATATCGTTTATACAGTCTGTCGAATACTCATAATCATAAAAACCGCCTATATATTTTACAAAAGGTATATAGGGCTGTGAATATATACGCGCGATTTTTGGATTAAAGCAGACCTGCGCTTCAACTTTGGGGGACTTTGCTATAAGATTGAGGTGATATGTTCTTGAATCGACTGTGTTATCTATATGAAGCTCATATCCTTTAAGCGCCAAAAAGTCCTCGTCATTGAGATAGGAATGGTCTACCATACAGATATGATCGGTAAAGGCGACTATAGAATATCCTTTATCCTTATATCTTCTTTTTATCTCATCGGGGGTACATTTTCCGTCCGAGACTGTAGTATGGCAGTGCAAATTTGCTTTATAAAATTTACCTTCCTGTGAAAAAAGATGCTTTTTCATTTGTTTTTCTCCTTTTGCTTCATAACGTACACACGAAGCACAGCCGCCTGTGTTTTTCCGTCGGGAACTTCGCCTCTGAGAACCATTTCTGCTAATTCTTCAAGCGGAATTTTATCGAGAGACATAAATTCGTCCTCGTCATAATCACATTCGCCGTATGTCAAGTCCTCAGCGAGATACATATGTATTCTTTCATCAAGCATAGCGGGAGAGCCTACATATTCTCCCATATAGGTCATTTTACCCGCAAGCACTCCTGTCTCCTCACGAAGCTCACGCTTTGCCGCTTCGAGTGGGTCCTCGCCCACAAAATCGAGCTTGCCCGCAGGGATTTCAAGCAATACCGTATTTAAAGGATATCTGAACTGTCGCTCGACAATGACATCTCCCTTTTCTGTCAGAGGGAGTATACAGACCGCACCCTTGTGGCGAAGAAGCTCACGTGTCGCTTCCTTTCCGTTAGGGAGTCTTACCGTGTCGAGCTGAACGGTCATGATCTTTCCGCAAAATATATCCTTACTTGTCAATTTAGTTTCTATAAGCTTGCTTTCGTCCATTTCAATACCTTTTCGTAAATAAATGTTTACATATCCGAGTTAGCACGGAACTGCAATTTATACAGGTCCGCATAGACTCCGTTATTGTCAAGAAGCTCGTTGTGAGTTCCCTGCTCTATAATTCTTCCGTCCGAAACGACCGCTATTTCATCGGCGTTCTTGATAGTGGAAAGTCTGTGAGCGACAACCAAGGTTGTCCTTCCGCGGCAAAGCTCGTCAAGTGCCTGCTGAATAAGTATCTCGGTCGTATTGTCAAGAGCGCTTGTCGCCTCGTCGAGAATAAGAATAGGAGGATTTTTAAGGAACACACGGGCAATAGAAAGTCTCTGCTTCTGACCGCCCGAGAGACGAACGCCTCTTTCTCCTATCTGCGAATCGTAGCCGTCCTCAAGGCTCATTATATAATCGTGAATATTGGCGCGCTTTGCCGCCTCGTATACCTCTTCATCGGTAGCGTCCAATCTTCCGTAGAGAATATTTTCTTTAATCGAAGCATTGAAGAGATAAATATCCTGCTGAACAATTCCTATGTTACGCCGTATAGACTCGTTTGTAAGAGTGTGTATTTCTTTTCCGTCAATAAATATCTCACCGGAGGAGATATCGTAAAAATGAGGAATGAGGTGGCAGATAGTGGTTTTACCGCCTCCCGACGGACCGACGAGCGCGAAGGTCTTGCCCTTTTCGATATTGAGGCTTATGCCGTTCAAGACCTCCTTTTCCGAGTCATACGAGCATTTTACGTCTCTTAATTCTATATGCCCCTCCGCGACTCCTATATCGACAGCGCCTTCGCTGTCTCTCTCAGGCTCTGAATCCAATATTTCGATAAAGCGCTCAAAGCCCGTGACACCGTTCTGATACTGCTCCATAAAGTTAATGAGAGTCATAACGGGGCTGATAAACAAATTAACCGAAACGATAAACGCGGAATAATCTCCGAAGTCAATCTTACCGTTGTAGAGGAAAAGACCGCCCGCAATAAGAACTATGACATTAAAGACGTCGGTTATAAAGGAATTTGCGGAATGGAACTGTCCCATAGCCTTGTAGGCTTCCTTTCTCGCACTGACAAAGGACTCGTTTCCGCTTTCGAATTTTTCGGTCTCCTTTTCGGAATTGTTGAATGCCTTAGTTACACGGATGCCCGAAACACTGCTTTCGAGTGAAGCGTTTATCTGCGCGATAGACTCTCTGCTCTTTTTAAAGGCGGAGCGCATTCTTGTCCTGAGTGTAAGCGATACGATAAAAAGGAACGGTACACACGCAAAAATTATGAGCGTAAGATATATGTTTATACTCGACAAATAGACAAATGAGGTTATGACCGAAATAGAGGATATTATAATATTCTCGGGACCGTGATGCGCAAGCTCACTTATATCCATAAGGTCGTTTGTCATTCTCGACATTATTTTACCTGTTTCGTGATTGTCATAAAAGCTATAGGGGAGCTTTTCAAGATGCGAAAACATATCGCTTCTCATCTGTGCCTGCATACGTACACCCATAACATGTCCGTAATACTGAATGAAATAATTGAGCAGCATTCTTATGCCGTAAAGGGCAAGAAGCGCGCATCCGAAAATGACTATCATTTTATACTGTCTGTCGGGGATAAGCTCATTAAGCATTTTTCTCGTTACTATAGGATATAAAATTCCTATAAGCGAAACGAAAAGCGCCGCTAACATATCGAGCGTAAAAATCAGCTTGTGCGGCTTATAATAAGCCAAAAATCTTTTTAACATTCCTTCTTTTTTCCTCTTACTGAAAACGATAAACATATTGCTTAATATACTATATATTGTATCACAATACGCCCTTACAGTCAATAATTTTCTTTTATTTTTTCTTGTGTTTTTTGTGTTCCTTGTTCGAAAGGATGTGAGGCGGCACAAGCTTGCCTGTACGCTTACACCAGACGTGAGTAAAATGCTTTTCGTACAGTATTCTTCCTTTTCGCGCAAAGAAAAGTTTACATTTTACGGATATATATTCTTCGTTTTCCTCACTTGTGTCACAGGAAAATTTATAGCTGTATGGGCGGAATGAAAAGCGTTTTCTTGTGTCATCGCTGTTCTCGTATTCGGTTTTTATATCACAGAGAAGCTTGTTTTTCGCATACTCATATACCGAATGCGACAGCTCGGAATAAAAAGAGTTTATCTTCTCAGCACCCTTTCCGTCTGACAGGATTTTTATGTGTTCTGTAAAAAGTATGAGAAAAGTTATTCCGTTTTCCGAAAACGACTCTTCGGCTTTTATCTTTTCAGTATCAAAATTCATTATAAGCCCCTCTTTATTTGTACTGTTAAATCATATTCAAAGGAATATTTTTTAATACATAAAGAGGGGCTTATATTTATATTTAAACTTCTATCATATCGGGCTCAAAGCTATACGCTTCCCACAAGTCATAGGGATTGCATATATTTGCAATGCCGAGGCGCGCTACCTTTTTTACTGCCTCGCATTTTTCTTTTGAAGCCTTTCTTCTTGCATCAAGCCAGGAGAAATTCGGCTTGTCCATATAGAGCCATACGTTAAGATTTTCGGGCTTTACACATTTCAAGACCTTCTCGAAATCTTCACCGCTCGGAACTCCGTCATAATCTATTCTCGCATTGGGAAAACGCTTTAAAACAGTGTCTACTCTGTAGAAATCCTCGCACAAAAAGGAAACTTTAGTTTTATATTTTTCGACGAGGTCAAAAAGAGGGGCCATATTATCGGTAGGAATTCTTTTATCAAGTACTATTACGGTGTCTGTCCCTTCAGCAAGAGCAAGAAGGTCTTCGAGGCGAGGTATCTTCACACCCTTGAACTGCTCGCCCATAAAAATACCCGCATCGTATTCCAAGATTTCGTCGTATGTAAGGTCTTTGCGGTAAAGCGTTTTTTCTATTTTTGAGCCATCCTTATTGCGACAGGTTCTATTCAAGGTCTGGTCGTGCAAAAGGATTATAACTCCGTCCTTTGTGTAGCAAGGATCGGTTTCTATTTGCGGAAAGCCCTTTTCCAGCGCATCCTTGAAAGCCGGCATTGTGTTTTCGGGAGTATAATAGACTCCTCCTCGGTGTGAACGGTAGATCATGATAATTTCTCCTTTTATAATTTTTATTTGATATGAGCGTTTTTAAAAATTGATGGGTCTATACTGTTATTCTGCGTTTTGGTTATTCTGTCGGTAAAGGTTCTGCCGACCGACTGATATTTTGCGCCTGCCAGAGAGTTATACGGAAGCAGTTCAACTTCCGAATCCTTAGCTAAACGGGCAATAGCTCTTAAGTTTTCTTCCGTGTCGGTAATATCGGGAATAAGCGGCACACGTATTTTATGGTCTATTCCGCTATTCTGAAGGAAATAAAGATTTTCAAGTATGATGTCATTATATACGCCTGTATATTCCTTGTGCGCTTCCCTGTCTGCTAATTTCAAATCCATATAGACTGTGTCGAACGCCGAAACTGTCCTTTTAAAGACCTCATGCGGAGCATATCCGCTTGTTTCAAGCAGAGTATGTACATCTAAATACGCTATCAATTCAAGGAGAAATTCGTGCTGTAACAGCGGTTCTCCGCCCGAAACGGTAACTCCGCCTCCCGTTTCTTCGAATATATCCCGTCCGCGCAGAATTTTCTTCGCCAGCTCATCTGCTTCTATATAGCGACCTACAACACTTACAAGGTCTCTCGGGCAGGTATGCAGGCATCTGCCAAACGGCTTACACTCCTCATGCGCACAGGGCTGATAGCATTTTTTACATCCGAGACAGCCTGTGCTTTTTACCGAAAGCTCGGGATAGGGATTGAGTCCCTCGGGATTATGGCACCATATGCAAGAGAGGGGGCAGCCCTTCAAAAACACCGTGGTACGAATGCCCTCGCCGTCGTGGATAGCAAATTCCTTGATATCAAAGACAAGCCCCTTCATTAAACGGTATACTCCTGACGTGCTATAACGTGATCCTGATATTCCTTTTCAAGCTCTACGAAGTATGCGCTCCATCCCCAAATTCTTACCACTAAATTGCGATAACATTCGGGGTGCTTCTGCGCTTCTCTCATAGCATCGGGGTCAACAGTGTTAAGCTGAAGCTGATGTCCGCCTCGGTCTATGAAATACTTTACGAGACGTGCAACCTTCTCTATACCGTCCTCGGAATTAAATACCGAGCAGGCAAATTCAAGCGTAAGAGGTCCTCCGTTTGCGACTCGCTTAAAATTCTGCTTGGAGAAGGATCTTATGACTGATACGGGGCCGTCAACCTTCGCAAAAAGGTTGGGCGCAAAGTTAGTGCCGAAGGGCTCGCCCTTTCTTCTTCCGTCGGCGGTAGCGCCTACCTCGGCGGCATGCCAGAGATAGAACATGGCAGAGCCTGTGCCCGGACGGTAAATACCGCCGCAGCAGTTCTTTTTCCCTGCAAGAGAGTCCGCAAAGCTATCGAGAATAAAGGTGCAAAGCGCATCTGTTTCGTCGTTATCGTTACCCATTTTTGGGGATTCATATCTTAAAATATGTAAAAGCTCGGCATCGTTTTCAAAATCGTTATCCAAGCCCTTTATAAGTCTTTCGGGCGTTATCTTCTTTTCGTCAAAGATATTCTTCTTGACTGCCGCCAAGGCGTCTGATGCAGAGGAAAGACCTGTGCCGTGAATTCCGAAATTCTTATATTTTATATCATCTAAAAGCAGTGACATAAAGGGAGAGGGTACGAACCAGAGGTCGTGAATACCGTCTGTGACCTTATCACATTCAGCCTTTAACTGTACTTTTACCTCGTCAAGAACGCAAGAAAAATCTTTTGCCTTCGGAAGTGAATTTCTTATAGCTCTGTCAACTACAAGCGGCATATTTACTGCGCCTATATTATCTATGTCGAAGGCGCACTTCGGGATTATAAACTCCCAGCAAGCCGCAACCGTATAATTAACTGCATCCTTATAATCGTAGCCGAAATCAACGAGTGCGGGAATTACTACGTCATCGTTTGAATACTGCGGAAATCCAAGGCCTGCACGTGTCAGCTCTGTGCCAAGCTCATAAATGCGCAGAGGTGTATTCTTGTTTACACGGAGGTTTATTTTGGGGTCTATCATATTAAGTCTGCCGCTTGCGCGCAGAGCAAGCTCGGAGAGAATGTTGAAAACCTCGTTTCCGTTCTCGTCAAGACCGCCGAGCATCATGCTCTGCCCGTTATCTCCCTGCTGAACTCCGACGTAAAGGTCGGAATCTCGGTTAAAGGAGAGGAAAAAGTCGCAGAGAAGCTCATATGCGCTATCCTCGTCAAGAAGCCCGCTTTCGAGATCTTTTTTTAGATAGGGATACATATATCGGTCAAAGCAACCGACGGTATTATGATAGTTACCCTCAAGCCAAAGCGAAAAATGAAGAATTCTGAAGAACTGCAAGGCTTCACGGAAGGTTCTCGCACTGTATCTCGGCACACGTGTCAGAACCTCGGCTATATCGTCTCTGCCCACCTTTAACGCTTCCTCGCGGTATCTGTCACAGAGGTCTATTATCGCATCTATCGCACGCTTTCCGTACTCGTCGGCGGTATTTCTCATTTCAAGCAGACCTGTGGCTATAGCGCGCTCGTAGTTAGGAGAAAGGTTTGAAATATAGCCAAGCTCGTGAATGTAATGCTCGGAGCGTATCTTTTTCCACTCATCCTCGGTAAACACGTCGGGAATATTCGTTGTTGTCCTCAAAAGAGTTATCATTTCTCCGTCAAGAATGTGCGGAGTCTGCGCCCGCATCAGACGCTCAAAGCGGTCTGCCATTCTCTCTTCGGGAGAAAGCCCCTTTTCACTGTAAAGCTTCGAAAGCTCTTCTTTATATTCACAACGGAAGTCGTGGTGCTTCTTTTCAAGTATAAAGGTGTAAAGCTCGTTTTTCATAACTTCTCCTTTTTGCTTTTATTACAGTAATTATAATGCTATAAAGGATTTTTGTCAACTGTATTTTTGTTAATTATATACTTATTTTGCAATGCAAAACAATTCAAAGTTGCCCACACTTGACATTTTCTGAAAAACATGATATAATGACTATGCCAAACAATCTTAATATTCATAGTTATAGGTCTTTTTTGTTATGGGAAAACTATAGCTTTTTTCGCTATGCAATTAAGCAAACCTCGTTTTGGTAAAAACGCAGCTCCTGCTTGATTGTATAGTTAACCTATGCTATGAAGGATTGTTTGGCGACAATTGGAGTTTGCGTTTTTCGGTGCGCTGACTTCGGTTGGCGCACTTTTATTATATATTAAAATTAGGAGTTCAGAGAAATGATAATTATTTATATGCTTTTTTTAGCCTTACTCTTTTTTATTCAATACAAAGTGGCAAAAATGTTTGAAGCAATTGCATTTGATAAAGGATATGACAAAAAAGCTCATCCTTTCGCTTTGTGTTTTTGGCTTGGAATTATCGGTTACATATATGTCGCCGCGATGCCAAAATTAACAGCAACCGATATTCAAGAAAGAACTTATCGTAATGCAGAAGAAACTTATCGTAGAGCGGTCAAAATAATGAAAGAAGGCGACGAATATAATAGTGCGGAAGTTTATAAAGATGCTATAAAACTATTTAACACTATTACAAATCACAAAGACACAAATGAACTTATCGCATATTGTGAAAGAAAAATACAGGAATTAAAATAATAAAACTAATATGTATACCGTAGACCGAAATATCGGTATGACATAAAATCAGCGAGCCGTTTTTTTGCGGCTCGCTTTTGATGTATTATTAGTTGTTATTATTTAGTAACAAGGTGTACCGCAAAGCCGCAGATCTCGTCCTTCAAGTAAACGAACTTCGGCTTGCCCTTATCGTCATATGTAATGGTGGACTCATCAACTTCTACGCCTATACGCTTGAAGTATGCGATAGCACGGTCAACGAAGTTTGTCTTTATAGCGATATGTCCCATTGTGCCGGGGCCCTTGGACATCATAAGCTCGAAAGCATCGCCCGCAAAGTAGCTCTTGCTTGTCTCTCTCTGTGAGAAGCCGAAAAGCTTGCAGAAGGTTTCAGCACCCTTAACTGCTGCTGCGTTATCGGGATTGTTGATGCCGATATGTGCAAACTCGAAGCCGAGAAGTGTCTTTACAGCCTTGCGGGTAAGCTCCTCGATCTTATCGAACTCTCCTGCCTTAACAAGATCGTCCTTAACCATAAAGCTTCCGCCGCAGCAAAGGATCTTATTGAACTTGAGGTAAGAAAGGATATTATCCTCATTAAGACCGCCTGTAGGCATAAACTTGATGTTACCGTAGGGAGCGCTCATTGCCTTAAGCATGGGCAGACCGCCTGCAGCTTCCGCGGGGAAAAACTTAACTGTATCAAGTCCAAGCTCAATAGCCGCCTCGATGTCCGAGGGAGAGGAGCATCCGGGGATAACGGGAATGTTCTTCTCTACACAGTATGCAACAGTCTTGG
>SVQV01000118.1 GCA_015065175.1 Oscillospiraceae bacterium
GCGGAACAGTCGCAATGTATATATCGAAATTGAACATTGATACTGTAGATTTAGGTGTTCCCGTCATTTCTATGCATGCGCCGTATGAGGTCATATCAAAGGCAGACCTTTATACGACCTATGAGGCATTTGCGGCATTTTGTAAATAATATTCATAATAAATTACTCGGAGTGACTTGATGTTAGGAAAATTGGCGAGAACCGAAGATCGTTTTCTCGAGATAGAAAAAGCGCTTTCCGACTCGGATATTGTCGGAAATCAGGAAGAATATAAAAAATTGATGAAGGAGTATAAAACTCTTTCTCCCATAATTGAAAAATACCGTGAATATAAGAAGGCAGAATCCGAAATGGAAGATGCCAATCTTTTGATGCGAGATAACACCACAGATCCCGACATTCGTCTTATGGCAGAGGAAGAATTTAAAATTCTTCGTGAAAAAACAGAAGCTTTGACAGAAGAATTGAAGGTCTTGCTGCTCCCCAGAGATCCTAACGATGACAAGAACGTCATCGTTGAGATCAGAGGCGGCGCGGGCGGTGAGGAGGCAGCGCTCTTTGCATATGTCCTTTACCGCATGTATAATATGTATGCGGAGTCACAGGGATACAAGGTCGAGCTTATAAGTGTAAACGAGACAGGTCTTGGAGGCTTTAAAGAGGTCACCTTTCAGATAGTCGGAGACGGCGCATATTCACGTATGAAATTTGAAAGCGGTGTTCACCGTGTACAAAGAGTGCCTGAGACTGAAACACAGGGAAGAATTCATACCTCTACAGTTACCGTGGCAGTATTACCCGAGGCGGAGGATGTGGAGGTCGAAATTAATCCCGCGGATCTGAAAATAGAAACTATAAAGAGTAGCGGCGCGGGCGGTCAGCATGTAAATAAAACCGAATCCGCAATAAGACTTTATCATAAGCCGAGTGGAATAATTATTGAATGTCAGGATGAGCGCAGTCAGTACAAAAACAGAGATAAGGCAATGAAGCTGTTGCGCACAAAGCTGTATGATATGATGCAATCCGAGCAAAATGAAAAAATTGCCTCTGAGCGGAAGAGTCAAGTCGGAACAGGTGACAGAAGCGAAAGAATAAGAACCTATAACTACCCACAGGGAAGAGTTACGGACCACAGAATAGGTTTTACACTGTATTCTCTTGAAAACTTTCTTAACGGAAGCATAGGCGATATGATTGATGCTCTTGTCATTGCAGATACTGCGGAAAAGTTAAAGGAAGGGATATAATATGCAGACAGAAGCTGTAATAATAGATGACATATCCGACAAAAAATCTCAAAATGCCCTAAAAAAAGCAGGGCAGACGATTAGAAACGGCGGACTTGTTGTTTTTCCTACAGAAACTGTTTACGGTCTTGGCGCTGATGCTACAAGTGTACAGGCGGCAGAAAAAATATATAAAGCGAAGGGCAGACCTTCGGATAACCCATTGATAATTCATATACACGAGCCTGCGTTGGCTGAAAAATATACATATACAACACCTATGTTTTATAAGATTGCCGATGCCTTTATGCCCGGACCTATAACGGTCATAATGAAGGCGAAGGATATAATCCCAAAGACTGTAACCGCGGGACTCGATACAGTAGCAGTCAGATGCCCTTTACATCCTGTTGCGAGAGAGTTGATAAAAAAAGCAGGTGTGCCTATTGCGGCGCCTTCAGCCAACTTGTCGGGAAGCCCGTCTCCAACTTGCTTTAAGTATGCATATGCGGATATGAACGAACGGGTGGACATGATAATAGACGGCGGCGATTGTGATATCGGTCTTGAATCCACAATAGTGAAGATAGAGGAAGACGAAAGTCTTACGCTTTTACGTCCGGGGGCTGTGACAGTCGAGGACTTGAATATGCTTTGTGATGATATAAAAATTTCCGATGCGGTTTTGAGCGCCTTGAAGGAAGGTCAGACTGTTCTTTCTCCCGGAATGAAGTACAAGCACTATGCGCCCAAAACTCCATTTTCGCTTTTAAAAGGCAGTCTTGAAAAAAGATTTGAATATATTTCAAGTCAGAATGGCAGAGTTGCGGTTATTTGCTACGATGAAGAGGTGAGTAGCTTCGAAAGAATCATACCGACGGAATTGATTTTTAATTTCGGTAAAAAAGACGATTTGCAAAAGCAGGCAAAGCTTTTGTTTACGCTTTTGCGCGATGTTGATAAAACAGAGGCGGATGCAGTATTTGCCGCACTTCCTGATGCGAGTGGGATAGGAATGGCGCTTTATAACAGAATGATACGTGCAGCAGGGCATAGAATTATTACATTAAACTAAGGTAGGAATGAAATGTCAAGAAAAAAGAAAGAAGAAATCGTACAGAATATAGAGGAAGCTGAAATAACATTACAGCCAATTACAGAAACATTGGAAAAAAACTATATGCCGTATGTAATGAGCGTAATTATTTCCCGCGCTATACCCGAAATAGACGGCTTTAAGCCCGCGCATCGAAAATTGCTTTATACGATGTATAAAATGGGACTTCTGACAGGGCAAAAGACGAAAAGCGCCAATATTGTCGGTCAGACGATGAAGCTCAATCCTCACGGTGACGCTTCTATATATGAAACTATGGTACGTCTGACAAGAGGTAACGAGGCTCTTTTGCATCCCTTTATTGATTCAAAGGGAAGCTTTGGTAAGCAATACAGCAGAGATATGGCATATGCAGCTTCCAGATATACAGAGGCGAAGCTCGATCCATTTTGCGCAGAGCTTTTTAAAGGGATAGATAAAAATGCGGTAGACCTTGTTCCCAACTATGATAACACAATGGAAGAGCCTTCTATTTTGCCGACAACCTTTCCAAATGTACTGGTTTCTCCAAACCTCGGTATAGCGGTAGGTATGACATCTTCTATTTGTTCCTTCAATCTTTCTGAAATCTGTGACGGAACCATTGCTTTATTGAAAAATCCCAACACCACAACCGATAAGCTGATGGAAATAATTAAAGCACCCGATTTTCCCGGCGGTGCGCTTCTCGTATACGAAAGAGATAAGATGAAGCAGGTCTTTGAAACGGGTGTCGGCAGTATTAAGCTGCGCGCAAGATATGCATACGATAAATCAAATAACTCTATTGATATATTGCAGATCCCTTATTCTTCTTGTATAGAGGCAATTATGAATAAAGTCGGAGAGCTTATGAAGGCAGGAAAATTAAAAGAGATTTCCGATTTCAGAGATGCTATCGACCTGAACGGCTTTAAGCTTACCTTTGATTTAAGAAAAGGTGTCGATCCCGAAAAGGTTATGGCAAAGCTTTATAAAATGACTCCTCTTGAGTCGAATTTTGATTGCAATTTCAATGTGCTTATCAACGGAGCGCCGCGTTTGCTCGGTGTCGCCGATATACTGCGTGAATGGATATCTTTCCGTTCGACTTGTGTTCACAGAGAGCTGACTTATGACATGGAGCGCAAAAAAGAAAAGCTTCATCTTCTGCTTGGTCTGTCGCTCATTCTTTTGGATATTGATAAAGCAATAGCTATAATCAGAGGTACGGAAAAAGAGGAGGATGTTGTTCCTAACTTGATGAAAGGCTTTTCGCTTTCTCAAGTGCAAGCGGAGTATATCGCTGAGATAAAATTGAGACATCTTAACCGTGAATACATCACTAACAGAGTAAAAGAAATAGAAAATCTGCAAAAGGAAATTGCCGAATTGGAGGCAATTTTAGGTGATGAGCTTAAGGTCCGCGCATATATCGCAAATCAGCTTCACGAAATAAAAAAGAAGTACGGAAAGCCGAGAAAAACTCAGCTTATAGGCGAGGAAGAAATTCTCAATATTGACGAGGAAGAGCTTTTCGAAGAAAATTACAATGTCCGTTTGGTTGCTACTCATGACGGATATTTTAAGAAAATAACAATGCAGTCCTTGCGAGGAAATGACGAGCAGAAGCTAAAGGAAGGCGACTATATCGTATATTCTGAGGACACCGATAATAAAGGAGAGCTTATTTTCTTTACGAATAAAGCGCAGGTATATAAAGCAAAGGTGGCTGACTTTGAGCAACAAAAGGCATCCTCACTCGGAGAATATGTTCCCGCTAAATTAGGCATGGATGACGGCGAATATCCAATGATGACAAAAATGATCTACGATTATAATCCTTTGCATTATATCGTTTGTATTTTTGAAAACGGAAAGGGCGTGCGAATTCCCGTAGATGCATATGCGACCAAAGCAAACCGAAAGAAGCTTACATCCGCATTTTCTTCAGCATCCCCTGTTGTTGCTATCTTTTACGAGGATATGCCGTTTGACATATTACTTATAAACAATAAGAAAAAGGGAATTCTTATTGAATCCTCGCTTATTCCTGTTAAGACCACAAAAACCTCTGTCGGACTTACTCTTTTTACCTTGAAAAAAGGAGAAAAATTGCAGGAAGCGACAAAAGACCCCGATTTGATAAAAAAAGCGTCGGGATGCCGCAAGAGAAAAATTCCTTCGGGCGGCGGCACTTTAAAATAAACAGTTAATAATTGGAGCGTGAACAGTACTTTTACTTCACGCTCCAATGTATTTTTTTATATAAAGGAGAGATAATAAGAGAAGCAAAATATTTTTAATTGAAAGGGCGAAAAATGAAAAAATATAAAATTATTATAGCGCTGCTTCTCGTTTGTATGTTATTGCCTACTTTTGTCTCCTGTAACCAAAAGTCAGACTCATCTGTGTATTTTCTTAATTTCAAGCCTGAAGTAGCTTCGGTTTATAACGATATAGCAAAAACCTATAAGCAAGAAACAGGTGTAGATTTACGTGTTGTTACTGCCGCATCAGGCACATATGAGCAGACATTGAAATCGGAGGTTGGAAAAAAGGATGCGCCTACAGTTTTTATAATTAACGGCCCAAGAGGTTTTTCCGCTTGGCGAGATTATTGCGCCGATTTGAGCAAAACAGAGCTTTATAAGCATCTGACAGATAAGAGCATGTGTATTTCGGAAGGAAATGCCGTGTACGGAATTCCCGCTGCTGTGGAAGGCTACGGAATAATCTATAATAAGGCTCTCACCGATAAATATTTTTCTCTCAAGGACAGACAAAAAGAGATAAATTCTGTAGAAGAAATAAATAATTTCGACAAGCTCAAAGCAGTGGTAGAGGATATGACAAAATTGAAAAATGAGCTTGGCATCAAAGGTGTTTTCGCATCCACATCTTTGCAGTCGGGCGAGGATTGGCGTTGGCAGACACATCTTGCCAATGTTCCGATCTATTATGAATTTCAAAGCGAAAACGTTGATTTGACAGACATGTCGAGTGCAAAAGAGATAACATTTAAGTACAGCGATAATTTCAAAAGTATTTTCGACCTCTATATAAACAATTCGACAGTAGATCCAAAATTGCTCGGAAGTAAGCAGGTGGCAGATTCTATGGCAGAATTTGCGCTCGGCGAGTGTGTAATGGTGCAGAACGGAAATTGGGCTTGGAGTCAGATAAATGATATTTCGGGAAATGTTGTAAAAAAAGAAGATATTAGATTTTTGCCCATATATACAGGCATGGATGAAGATTCCTCACAGGGACTTTGTGTAGGTACAGAAACATTCCTGTGCATAAATTCTCAGGTCAGTGAAGAAAAACAAAAGCAAGCAGCGGATTTCCTCTATTGGCTCTATTCAAGCGATAGCGGAAAAGAGTATGTTACAGAAAAGCTTAATTTTATAACTCCCTTTGATACTTTTGATTCCACGGAGCTTTCCTCTGACCCTCTTTCACTTCAGGTAAATGAATGGATAAAAAAGGAAAATATTACAACAGTACCTTGGAATTTTACTGTTTTTCCAAGCGCAAATTTCAAGAATGATTTCGGTGCGGCTCTGCTACAGTACGCACAGGGAAATATGACTTGGGAAACCGTAAAAGAAACATTCGTTACCCGTTGGAAAGAAGAAGCTGGAAAATAAAATGCGCAAAACTTTAAAACGCTATTTTGCTATTTTTATTCTGCCTACGTTTATTGCCTTTTTAGTGGCGTTTTTGGTGCCGTTTGTAATGGGCGTTTACCTTTCTTTTACAGATTTTACTACCGTAACAAATGCAAAATGGGTCGGATTTGAGAATTATATAGAGGTGTTCGCCGCAAACAGAGATTTTTTGAACGCACTTTGGTTTACTGTAAAATTTACAGTTGTTTCCGTGATAAGCGTAAACATTTTTGCATTTGCGTTGGCGTTGCTTCTGACTCGGGAAATAAAAGGAAGAAATTTTTTCAGAACCGTATTTTTTATGCCAAACCTTATAGGCGGCATCGTGCTTGGTTATATATGGCAACTGATAATAAACGGAGTTTTGCGAGGCTTCGGGGTAGATATAACCTATTCTGCGACATACGGCTTCTGGGGTCTGATAATTCTTACAAATTGGCAGCTCATAGGATATATG
>SVQV01000119.1 GCA_015065175.1 Oscillospiraceae bacterium
GATAAGTGTTTGTGTGGTAACTACATTTTATCAGATTTTTTTCAGATATGCTCTTCTTTTTTTGTTTTTTTACTTTTTATTTGCAATATCTGTTGGTTTTACCCCAACATTTATTATAGAACCTTTTTTTGTTACGGTTGCGCATATTTTTAATGTTTTATCCAATCGTTACTGAATCAGCACTTCTCTCTCTTATCCAAGACAGCAATAGCGCCGTCAAACGCCTCAATGTTCTCAAAAACGAGATTTTTCACTACGCCGCCGAGATTAAGAGCAGCTTCTTTTGCACGTGAGCGCACATTTTTGACTGTAATATTATACACCTCGTCCTCGGTAGGCTGCCTCCGACCGTAAAGGAAACGCCAATCCCCCACACGAACTCCGTTGCCGCCCACGTCCATATGCGGAGACTCCGCAGAAGTGTCATAGACTCCATCGACAAGAATATCATGAAGCGGCACTCCTCCCTGACTGAGCAAGCGAACGTTAGCGCAATGAGCGGCAGAACGGATATTTTTTATCTCGATACGGCAGATATCCAAGGGCTTTTCTTTCGTTTCAAAAGCGATAAAGCCGTCGTTTTGGATTACACCGTTCACAGCAACAGTGTCATCCTCGGTAAAGCCTGTAATATTCTCTATCTTAATATCGTGACAGCCTGTTATTACGTCAATACCGTCGGCATTATGCACTAAAACATCCTTTCGGTTATCGTAGCGGACAAAATGCGTCACATTGCCGTTCTCATCAATTGAAGTATCATTGGAGCAGAAGTCGATATCCGAAAGAATACCGTTTCCGCAATAAACGAAACAGAGAGCGTACCAACGCTGATTGCGGCAATGGATATCTCTTATTTCAAAGCCCTCCACATTCACGAAAAGCAAAAGATTGTTTACGTACATCGGCGGTCTGCCGTCACGTCCCGCATTGCGCTCGGAAAGACCGTTATACTCACCGCCGTCGAGAATTGCCTCTCCTACACCGCGTATAACTATATTCTTATTTTCGCCGCCCGACTTGCGTTCAAGAATATTTCCGCATTCATCGTTACGGAACATATTGTCAAAAACTCCGTCATCCATACGCAAATGGCAGTTTTTAAGAATCAGTGTAAAATCCGAGGGGAGAAGAATCGCCTTTTCGATTTCGTATGCACCGCTGACAGTCGCTTGTCGGCTGCCATTTTCAACTCCATCGTGTATGAGCTTCTGAATGTATAAAGCCCCACCCTTTTCAAAGATTTTATCCATAACTCAGTATCCTCCTATTTATATCAGAATTAAATGAATTTCGGGAATGGGAATACACCCTTTGCGGGAAGCTTACCTGCCAACACCTCAAATGCATAACGCTGTGTAGGCACGGAATTATATCCGAATACACGGCGCGGAATATTGGTAAGCTCACGTACAGCGAGCGGATTGCCGAAGTGAACGAGAGCGGAAAGCTTACCCGACACAGCGAGTGCGCGAATAACCGCCTCAACTCGACGGGTAAGAGCGTCAGCTCCGAGATAACAGCCGTTTTTACAGAATGTAACAAAAACCACTTCATCGTGTTTTGTAGCGGCAGTCAAAACAATATCGTTATCATTGGCGTTAGGAAATTCGGGGAGAGTGCAGGTCTCGGCGTTTGGGAATATTTCACGGATATTCTCCAAAATCATTTGCGGGTAATACCAGTTTCTTGTTGTTATTTCCTGACTTGGTCCCTCATGAAAGCCAAGCTCGGTAAGGACAACAAAAAGACGCTTCTTGTCGGGATCAATGGAGGTCATAACTCCATCGCTTGTGAGTACGGTAACAGAGTCACGCGCTATCTGATCGAATATTTCTTCAATGTTTTCGGGAAGCGGTATGGGATTTTCCACAGCTTTGGCGCAACGCGCCTCCTCTGCCATAACGTGACGTACTGCTTCGTCTAAGCGTTCGTCCGGGATAAGCCCTTCTTTGTAAGCCGAAAGCATCATCTCATAGACCTCGCGAGAAGACGTACGGTAATTGGGCAGAATTATATCATTACCCGCATTTAACGCAAGAACCATAGCGTTCTTTTCGCCGTATTTCTGCAAAATTCCCATCATCGCAAGACTATCTGTATAAAGAAGACCGTCGAAGCCCTCGCGACGAATAAGATTTATTACCTTTTTTGAGAGGCTGGCGGGATAATCGGGGTCTATCTGCGGATATGTACCGTGGTCTACCATAATAGAGGTGAGAAGTCCTTCCTTCCACAATGCAAGATAGGGAGCGATATCTACTCTGACAAGCTCTTCCTCGGAAATATCGTTCACACCCTCCGACATATGCGTATCGACTCCCGCGCAATGACCGCCGGGATAGTGCTTTGCGCTGCCGCCGAAGCTATAAGATTGGAATGCGGTGAGAAGCTCACGTCCGAATGCGGTAACAGCCTCGGGAGTATCGCCTGCATGACGTGCGGTACTGAGCGGATCGCTCGGTGAGCGGTGGATATCAAGCACGGGACACCATGTTCCCGTATAGCCGTCCTCTCGCGCATGCTTCGCGATAGCCGCGCCAAAGAGTCGTATATAATCAGAGTTGCCTGTTGCCGCAAGAAGCATAGCGGAATAGAGCGGAAGATCCGAAAGAGGATATCCGCGCTCCATATCGTTTACAATAAGAAGCGGATAATCTGCCGCCTCTTTCAATGTCTTTATAAGCTCACGGCTCTTCTCGTTAATATCGACCTGCACACAGCCGCATGCCTGTTTTTTTATCATTTCCAAAGTAAAATCAAGATCAGGTGCAAGGTGCGAGCGTCTGAAACACAATACTCGTCCTATCTTCTGTTCGGGGGTCATCTGTTCAAGTGTAAGCATATTTTGCTCCTTTTTTATTTTTTATTTAATATTATTTTGCGGTAGCCTCTGCATAACCGTCGTCAAGTCCGTCTGACACAACTTTTATTTTTACTTTACCGGCATTTGCGCTTCTTACGATAGCGAGTGCCCTGCCCTTAAAGACGTGGCAGGAATTTGAAGCAAAGCTGTCATCACTGCACGGATTTGCACTATATATGCCGAGAAGCTCACCTCCGACAACAAAAGCGCTTATTTCACTATGATCATGTACATCAACATTTCCGTCCTTATCTACTACGGTTATGTCAAAGTAGCAAAGGTCCCTGCGATCCGCTTTAAATTCGTTATTCTCCGAAGAAACCTTGATTGCACTCGCCTTATCTATTGTCTTTATAGTTTGCCTTCCAAGCTCTTTACCGTTTTTATACGCTACAGCGGTTATTTCACCTTTTACATAAACAGTATCAAGAGTAGCTATAGCCTTTTTCGGATTTGCCTCTCCCACCTTTTTTCCGTTGACAAACCATTCGACCTTGTCTGCCTGTATATACGTATCGACCTTGATGGGTCTGCCGATATATTCGTCGTCAAAGGTCCAGCTGTCATGCACGTCCGCCCAATGCCAACCCGTACCGTAATATTCTTCACCGTAATGCTTGGGATGTGTTACGAACATTTTAGGAATATCGCCACCGAACCATACCGCCTCTCTGTAATGCGATTGAGGTCTTCTGAAGCCGCAAAGATCCAAGTCTCCCTGATAGCAGGTCAACCACGGAAAATCGCAACGGTTAAAGGTCTCCGCTTCGCTTTCCCAATATCCCGCACCGTGACCAACCTCTCCAAGATTGTCAATCGCTGTCCAGGTAAAATCGCCCAAAACATAATTATTGTTAACTATATCCTGCCAATCATCGTAAATATTCTTAGTCCAGTTTTCAGAGCCCCAAATAACCTTATCGGGATATTTTTCATGGAAAAGATCATAATGCTGATGGTGATAGTTAAAGCCTATGATATCAAGCGGCGCTTCAAATCCTTCGGTAATTTTATTTATCTCCTTTTGATCTCCGTTTCCGCATTTGTTTTTCATATACGTGCTATAGCTTTCGGGATCGATGTATTCAGGTCTGAAATTGGCGAGAGTTATCTTCTGTATAGCCGATGTCACAAATCTTGTATCATCGTACTTTCTTATCTCGTCGGAAAGCTTTCTTGACCATTCGTAAGCCTCCGATGTTCCGTCTATCTCGTATATCTCGTTACCTATAGAGTAGCTTATAACACACGGATGGTTTCTGTCGCGCATTACCATGTACGAAATATCTCTGTCCCACCATTCCTTAAAGAAAATATGATAATCCGCTGTTACGGCAAGCTTTCTCTTGTTCCAGATATCAAACGCCTCGTCCATAACTAACATACCAAGTCGGTCGCAAACCTCCAAAAGAGCAAGTGAAGGGGGATTGTGAGATATTCTTACCGCATTGAAGCCTGCCGCTTTCAATAGACGTATTTTTCTCTCTTCTGCCGCGGGAAAAGCGCAAGCGCCAAGCACACCGTGATCGTGATGAATACAACCGCCACGTAATTTTATCTGTTTACCGTTCAAAAGCAAGCCGACCTTAGCGTCGGCATATACTGAGCGAATACCAAAATCGTTAACCGAAGTATCGGTGAGTTCATTATTACAGTATATTTTTGTAGTCAGTGTATAAAGATTAGGATCGTCGATATCCCAAAGCGCAGGTGCGGAAATATTTATTACGTGTTCAAATTCTTTTTTCTCGCTCTTTCTTACGTCAAGCGTCACCTCTTCAAAAGCAGTCGCTTTTTCGTCCTTTCTGCCAAGCTCAAAGCTGACATTGACCTTCGCATCCAGATCAGAGCTTACTGTATATTTAATGACTACCTTCGCGCTCTGGCTGCTTACATCGCAAGTAGAAATAAATATGTCCCAGGGCTCTATGCGCACATCGCCGCCCTCCCACATAAACACGTCTCTGTATATACCGCTTCCATGATACCATCTGGTTGAATATTTCAATGGATTTGTGGTTATGACAAGCTTATTATCAATTTCGGGGATAGCAGAGTAGGTAAGATCAACCAATATCGGTGTATATCCGTGCGGATGCAAGAACAAAAGCTGCTCATTGAGCGTAACCTCAGCACAGCTGTAGGCACCGTCGATATCCAAAATATAATGCCTGCCTTGCTCAAAATTCAGATATTTCACGTATTTTCCGTTTACTAACTGAAAATAAGCGTTGAGATTATCCAGGTCTTTATTTCTCGGTCTGCCGATTGCCGCATCATGTGGAAGGTCTATATCCTTATAGGTTTCAGAGATTACAGGGAAATCACTGTATTTCCAATTTTTTGATATACACTTTTTAAGCATATTATCGTATCTCCTTTATATTTTTGTAAGTACTTGCTTTATCACCCAAAGCTGCAGTCTTTTTGGCAGAGCGTTCAGCATCAGAAGCAGTGGATTGCGATTGATACTGTAGGCAAAATGCGGTTTGCTTTTTCCAAGTATACGAATGACTTTTTCCGCGATTTTCGACGGCTCTACACTTCTCGCCTCTACGCTGTTGACGATTTTTTTAAAGCGTGCGGCATTGCAAGTGTAAAGGTTGGTATTTTGACAAAACCTGTCGAGTTGGTCTGTGGAAACGCCGAGCATTCCCGTAGAAACGGCACCTGCTCTGAGAACGCTTACCTTTATATCCAATAGCTGCAATTCCATGCTCAGAGAATAGGCATATTTATCAAGCGCACTCTTAGTGACGGCATAAATTCCCGTGAACGGAAGTGGATCGAGCGGCGCAAGCTCGCTGGTGGTGATCACTATCCGAGAGCCCTTTTTCAAAAGCGGAAGAAAGGTCTTATTTACAAGAAAAACTCCGCCAAGGTTGATTTTAAATATACGCTCAAAATCGGCGGTGTCTATCTCCGCCATTGAATCGAGCATATAAATGCCCGCAAAATGAATAATGGCAAACAGGCAGTCGGTTGCTTCACTAACCTTTCGAAAGGCATTTCTGACGCTATCCTCACTCGTGATATCTGCTTCTATCGGTAATATATTTTCTTCTTGCGCGCCTATAGTTTTATCCAAAGCAAAGACACGAAATCCGCTATCACTCAGGGCTTTCGCAGTGGCTCTGCCCATACCTCCGTATGCGCCTGTAATTAAAACTGACGGTCTCATTTTATTCATCCTGTTCTTTTTGCTAAACATTCCCTATGTATTTCATATTCTCTTTTATCCCTATGATTTGCTCAGAGAATGCTCTCGGTTGTTATTATAACGCGTTTTATCACCTATGTCAATACTTTTTGATGTTACGGCATTCTGATATATACGTAAATAAATTTCAAGAGCTCACCGCTTGTAAAAAGTTTCCTGAAATATGGAGATATTTTCTTGACAACAGCATGCTGAAATGATATAATCAGAGGTAAAATATTTATCTGAAAGGAAAAACAATATGTCTCTGTATGAAGTTAAAAAGACAACAGGTGATTCTTCCTGGTTTATGCACGACCGATTTGGTATGTTCATTCATTTT
>SVQV01000120.1 GCA_015065175.1 Oscillospiraceae bacterium
GTCTTGGGAAATTATAGCGTTCGGGCGGTGTACCCGGCGCATATTCGGTTATTACAGCTCCGTTTTTTATGATATTGGCTTCGAGTTGAGTGTGTACAGGAGGATAAACTCTGTCTATTCCGCAGCCGAGAAAAGCGATAGTCTTTCCTCCTGCGCTTATAGCACCTGCATGAGCTACACCGTCAACGCCTAACGCCATTCCGCTTACTACAACTGCGCCTGCCGTGGCTAAATCGCTTGCTATCTCGAATGTCTTTCGTTCTCCGTATTCGGTCATCCATCTTGTTCCAACTACTGAGACAAAGAGTTTTTCCGAAACCGAAGGAATCTCGCCCAAGCAATAAAGGAGAACAGGAGGTGATGAAATATCCTTAAGCGTCTCGGGATATCCCTTTGAGTCATAAGTGATAATTTTTACGTTTGCAGATGCGCAATAATCGAGTATATTACGTGCCTCTGTCAAATCCTTATTGCAAAGCGCCTTCAAATCACGCTTGCTCGGAAAAAGAGCCTTTTCAAGCGCTTCTCTGTCTGCGCGGTAAACATCGCTCGGAAGCGGAAAGCTCTTCTTCAAAATCGAAAAGGTCTCATTGCCTGGTGTACATCTCAAGCTGAGCCATATCCAAAACAGTGCCGAATCCATATATTAAGCAACTCCTGATTTTTATAACAACCTTTGTTCACGGATGAATATTGATGCCGCAACGGCGGCATTAAGAGATTCTGCCCTGTCGGATATCGGTATATAAACACTTCCGTTACAAGCAGCTGACAGCTCCTCGGGAATTCCGTGTCCCTCGTTTCCGATAATCATTATATCCGACGGAGCGAGATCTATGTCATTAAGCGACACAGCATTTTCTCTTAGCTCTGCCGCAAAAACACGCCTGCCTCCATTTCTTATTGCCGATACTGTACGGCACAGGTCGTCAGATATCAGAACCTCTACCTTAAACAAGCTTCCCATTGCCGCGCGTACAGTCTTGGGATTATATATATCGGCGCAGTCATCCGAAATTATTATTCTTTCCGCACCGAAAGCGACAGCGCTTCTTATAACAGAGCCGAGATTACCCGGATCTCGCATAGAGGAAAGAATTATAGAATACTTTTTATCTCCGTTTAAAAAAGTCTCTTCTATTATTTTAGTACATCTTTTGAAAAAGTCAAGATGTTTTATGATAACTATTACGCCTTGAGGCGATTTTTCTGTAGAAATTTTTTCAAAACAGCTTTTTGAGAGCAAATAAATAACAGTTTTTTCATATTTTTTCCCGTCAAGCTCATTTTTTAACATCGGCAAAAGAGTATCAAATTTCTCCTCGTCAATCAACACCGAGTCAATAGGAAGCTCCGCGTTTACAGCTTCCGAAAAAAGTTTTACTCCTTCTGCCATGAAAAGACCCATTTCTTCCCTGCTTTTTTTGTCGGACAAGGAAGCTGCCCTCATAACTATCGGATTTTTTCGTGAGGTAATCCTATCCTTTGCAATTATCATTGCGCATTATTCCTTTTAGGTGAAAATTAAAGTCTATTAAAAAATAAAAAAACAGTAATGCTGACCTAAAAAAATCAGCATTACCGAATTATAATTAAAGAGCCGCCTTTGCCTTTTCAGCAAGCGCTGCAAATGCTTCCTTGTCGGAAACGGCAATCTCGGAAAGCATCTTGCGGTTCAAATCGATACCTGCCTTCTTCAAGCCGTGCATAAATGTAGAATAGTTCATGCCGCATACCTTTGCCTGAGCAGAGATACGTGCGATCCACAATCTACGGAAATCTCTCTTCTTAAGCTTACGACCGATGAAAGCATAGTTACCGCTCTTCATAACGGCCTGTTTAGCCATCTTAAAATGCTTACTCTTTGCGCCCCAATAGCCCTTTGCAGCCTTCAGAACACTCTTTCTTCTTTTGCGCGTCATCATAGCGCCTTTTACTCTTGCCATTATATTATCCTCCGATTTTCAAATTTGCGAACTCTTATTACTTCTGGATAAGTGTTCTGATTGTAGGTGCGAAAGAAGTGCTCAAAATGGAGCCCTTACGCAAGTTTCTCTTACGCTTTGCGGTCTTGAGACCGAGGTTGTGACGATGGTGCGAATGATACATTTTAACCTTACCGCCGGCTGTTACGGAAAATCTCTTAGCCGATGCTTTATGTGTTTTAATCTTTCCCATGGTTTTTTCTCCTTAATTTAAATTCTTGATAAATATACTTATTCAAAAATGAATGTATAACTTATTTAAGCTTTTTGGGCGCAAGTGTTACAGACATGAACCTACCTTCGAGTGCGGGAATTTTTTCTGCCTCGGAAAATTCGGCGCAAGCCTCGATAAACTTCTCAAGAACAGTACGTCCTATCTCCGTGTGAGCCATTTCTCTTCCCTTGAATCTGACAACCGCTTTTACCTTGTCGCCGTCTGACAAAAATCTTTTAGCGTGGTTTACACGGGTCTCAAAGTCGTGCGTGTCTATTCGGCAAGAAAGCTGAACCTCTTTAACCTTTATTATTTGCTGCTTTTTCTTTGCCTCTTTTTCCTTTTTATCACGTTCGAAACGGTACTTACCGTAATCCATCGCGCGGCATACGGGCGGAACCGCCTGCGGTGCCAAAAGTACCAAATCAAGTCCTCTCGAATATGCATATTCTCTCGCTTGATCTGAGCTCATTACTCCGAGCTGCTCGCCATCTTCTCCGACGAGTCTGACTTCCTTCAACTTAATTTCTTCGTTGATTTGCAATTCTACTGCGCTAATAGGTGTGCACCTCCAAAAAAAAATGCATACAGACATTCCGTACGCATAATACAAGCCCAAATACAGCCCAAAACAAAAAGGCAAAGAGGCTTCTACTATTTACCGGCATACCCATATATGACGGTGAGAACGGAACATTCTGCTTGTTTTGTGAGAATAAAATCTCAAATACAAACAGTATTATATCACCTGTTTCGTAAAATGTCAATAGTTTTTTAGAAAATATTTTTTATTTTTAAATTTATATAAATTTTTTAAAAAAGTATAGCAATTTCTCTTTATATATGGTATAATGTTTTTTATAGTTTGATAATACTACTAATTATTTATAAATTCAACTCAGAGGTATTTAGATGTCCAGATATATTGAAAAGGCACAACTGCTTGAGATGCCTGTTATTTCCCTACGGGGAATTTCGGCGTTTCCCGCAGTTCAGATAAGTTTAGAAATTTCACGGGAGGCTTCCCTTCGGGCTTTTGCCGAGGCTACGGACGAAGGTTATTTGTTTTTGACCGCTCAAAAGGATATTGAAATTGATGCTCCTACAGCGAAGGATCTCTATAAGGTTGGTACTGTATGCAAGGTCAAGCAGGTAGTAAAAAATCCTAACAATACCCTTTCGGTTATATTCGAAGGAATATGCCGTGCAAAAGCGACGGAAATTACCGAAAAGGACGGTTACCTGTCAGCCGAGGTAATATGTAAAACAGTAATTGAAGAAAGCACGGGAACCGCAAAAACGGAAGACCTCTTAAAAACCGCCAAGGATATAATCACTTCGGTAAAGAAAATTCATCCGCTTATTACCGAGGAGTTTTACAATACCGCTATCGCAGTGAACACTCCGGGTTTCTTCTCCGACCTTGTAGCATCGACTGTTCTGCTCAACGGAAAGAATAAGCAATTGATCCTTGAATGCTTCAATCCCATGACACGTCTTGAAAAGCTGATAGTTATTCTTGAAGAAGAAAAGATGCTTCTTGAATGCGAATTCAAGATACACCAAGAGGTAAGAAAGAAAATAGACGAGCATCAAAAGGAATTCTATCTCCGTGAGCAGCTTAAATCCATTCAGCAGGAGCTTGGCGAGGATTTCGACGAGATAGAAGAATATCACGAAAAAATAGAAGCGGCGCATCTTCCGAAGGAGGTCGAGGATAAGCTTTTCAAGGAGCTGAACAAGCTCTCAAAGACCCCGTTCGGCGCAGCGGAAAGTACGGTTCTCAGAAACTATTTAGACACCTGTCTCGATATTCCTTGGAACAAGCTTTCAAGCGAAAACTTAGATATCAAATCCGCAAAGAACATTCTTGAAAAGGACCACGAGGGACTTAAGAAGATAAAAGAGAGAATGCTCGAATATATTGCGGTTAAAAAATTAGCGCCCGATGTAAAAAATCAAACAATATGTCTTATAGGTCCTCCCGGTGTTGGTAAGACCTCTATTGCCGCTTCCCTTGCAAGAGCTATGAAGCGTAAATACGCAAGAATTTCACTCGGCGGTATTCGTGATGAGGCAGACATAAGAGGACACAGAAAGACTTATGTTGGCGCTATGCCCGGAAGAATAGTTGACGCCATTACCGAAGCAAAGGCTATGAACCCCGTGATAGTCCTCGACGAGATCGACAAGCTGTGCAGAGACAATCACGGCGACCCCGCATCTGCCCTTCTCGAAGCGCTTGACCCCGAACAGAACAAGTATTTCAGAGATCATTTTGTTGAGCTTCCTTTAGACCTGTCGGACTGCATATTTATTGCAACGGCAAACAGCTATGAGGGCATTCCCGAGGCTTTGCTCGACAGAATGGAGGTAATAGAGCTTTCTACATATACACGTACCGAAAAATTTGCTATAGCGCAGAAGCATCTGCTTCCCAAGCAGATGAAGCGTCACGGCTTGAAGAAAAGCACGTTTAAGCTTTCGGACGGCGGACTGTATGAGATCATAGACTTCTACACACGTGAGTCGGGTGTCAGAAATCTTGAAAGAGAGCTTGCTACGCTTTGCAGAAAAGCGGCAACTAAAATCGCAGATGAAAGCGCAAAAAGCGTTCGTGTTTCCGAAGCTAATGTTTCCGACTACCTTGGAAAGAGAAAGTTCCATCCTCAGAATGTTGCATCCGAAAACGAGATAGGTGTTGTAAACGGCTTGGCTTACACAACGAGCGGCGGCGATATGCTGAAGGTAGAGGTGGCTGTTTTAGAGGGCAGCGGCAAAATAGAGCTTACAGGCTCACTCGGCGACGTTATGAAGGAGTCTGCCAAGATAGTTATAAGCTATATACGTTCAATTGCTTCATTTTTGAAGATAGATGCCAACTATTTTGAAAAGAAGGATATCCATATTCACTTTCCCGAGGGCGCAGTGCCGAAGGATGGACCGTCGGCAGGTGTTACTATGGCTTGCGCTTTAGCGAGTGCGGTTTCGGGCATTCCCGTGAAATCAAGCGTTGCTATGACGGGCGAGATCACATTGAGGGGCAAGGTGCTTCCCATTGGAGGGCTTAAAGAGAAAACTCTTGCGGCATACTGCGCAAAGGCTACCACCGTGCTTATTCCCCGTGAAAACGAAAAGGACTTGGACGAGATAGACGAGGAAGCAAGACAGAACCTTAATTTTGTTTTGTGCGACACAGTAATGGACGTTTTGAAAAACGCTTTCGTTACCATGCCCGAAAAGGTGTGCGAGGAGCCTATGACCCCTGCTATAAACATCACTATTCCCCAGACGCACATTTCCCCCGCAACTATAAGCTAACAAAGGATTTTTTATGAATATAAACACAAACAATGTCTCTTTAAAGATAAGCGCGGGACAGAAAAAGCAGTTTCCGCACGATGTCAGACCTCAGATCGCTTTTTCGGGTCGCTCAAACGTCGGAAAAAGCTCGCTTATCAATACCCTTTTAGACAGAAAGTCTCTTGCCAGAGTCAGCTCCGCGCCGGGTAAGACTATAACTATAAATTTTTATGATGTTGACGGAAAGATATATTTTGTCGATCTCCCCGGATACGGATATGCGAGACGCTCGTTTGACAGCAAGGTCGTGTGGTCCTCATTGACAGACAGTTATTTTTCCGACAATCCCGACAAGGATCTGCTCAAGCTCGTTATACAGCTTATAGATGTGCGTCACGGTCCGACCGATGACGATATCAATATGATAAACTGGCTTATTGACACAGAGACACCGTTCATTGTGGTGGCTACAAAATCAGACAAGCTGAGCAAGACTGCCCTTAAGAATGCAGTCGAGGATATAGAGCGTGAGTTTTTTAACGGCACGGGTATTCATATACTTCCCTTTTCCTCTGTCACTAAGGACGGAAAAGCTCAGCTCTGGAAAGAAATTCTTGCGCACGCGGAAAAATAACGGAGTTCTTTCAAATGCAGATAATAAAAATATTCAACTATATGGCAAATACGCCTCAGGCTATTCAATTTTTACTCAGCATTCCCGTTGTTCTGATAGCTCTCGTTTTTCACGAGGTCTCTCACGGATATGCGGCTTATAAATTGGGAGACCCTACGGCGAGAAGTCTCGGCAGGCTTTCCCTTAATCCCTTAAAGCATCTTGACCCTGTAGGCGCGCTTTGTATGCTCATATTCCGATTTGGTTGGGCGAGACCTGTACCTATCAATTC
>SVQV01000121.1 GCA_015065175.1 Oscillospiraceae bacterium
GCGGGGGTGGGATTTGAACCTCACGACCTCCGGGTTATGAGCCCGACGAGCTACCAGGCTGCTCTACCCCGCGATATAATGGTGCCGGAAGCCGGGGTCGAACCGGTACGAGATGATAAATCTCACGGGATTTTAAGTCCCGGGCGTCTGCCAATTCCGCCATTCCGGCTTATTAAAATAAAGCTTACGGCTTACGTTGCTTATCTATTATAGCACTTCATTTCGCATTTGTCAATAGTTTTTGCGACTTTTTCGGCTTTATTTTAAAAGTTTTTTGTTTTATATGTTATAAAGCGCACGGCTTCTCGGCACAGTATTATTATATTCGGATGTGTAAAAAATTATACATTGCATCAAAATTTTACAGAGGCTTTTTTGTTATCTGAGAATAGCTTCTCGGATATAATGCGCTTGTCTCTTTTTCTTTTCTTATAACCGCCGAGACTCGTTCATAGGTCTCGCCCTTTGTGTCGGTAAGGAGAAATTCTTTTTCCGCTTCTATCCTTCCGCCAAGTATGGATATTCCTTTTTTTGCGTGTGTCAATTCTTCTTTTCCGTTTTTGCCCTTCATTACAGCGAAAGAACCACCAACCTTCACCAGAGGCAGACAAAGCTCACTGAGTACAGAAAGGTCTGCGACCGCGCGGGCGGTGGCAATATCGAACTTTTCACGGAAAGAGTCTTTTGAGCCTACCTTTGCCGCATCCTCGGCTCTTGCGCAAACGGCGGTTATGTTCAACGATAGCTCATTTGATACCATATCTACATAATTGACCTTTTTGGCAGTTGAGTCCATTGCGGTTATCTTCAAGTCGGGACGGCATATGGCGAGCGGTACCGACGGAAAGCCCGCGCCGCATCCTACGTCTATTACACTTGAGTTTTCGCCGAAAAGGGAAGCGGTCATTAAACTGTCGGCATAATGCAAGAGGATTATCTTGTCTGTCTCCTTTATCGCCGTAAGATTGTATTTTTGATTTTCTTCAAGCATTATTTCTGTAAGAAGCGCAAGCTTTTCAGCTCTTTCGTCATCTATTAAAGAAGAAAGTCCGTTTATTTCAAACACCTTGAAAAGCTCGTCTTTAAATAATGCCGTGTCTAATGTTATCATATTATCACCCAAATTTTATATATTACAATTAATTATACCACTAAATTGATAAAAATCAATAATTATTCGATACTTTTGCAGAAAATCTTCGGGATTTTACATTTATATAAAAAATCCTCATACATTCGAAAAATCGTCGTATGAGGAAATTTTATTATTTCAGACAGGCATAGAGTACATTGCGCAGTCTCGGCTGATAGTATTCCTCCTGAGGATTGAGCATATGATGCGCGTAGAAAACGGATACGTTTTCGCTCGGGTCTACCAGAACTGTCGCGCCCGCGGCTCCGCCCCAGCCGAATTCTCCGACGTT
Source organism: Oscillospiraceae bacterium (assembly GCA_015065175.1). Classification (GTDB taxonomy): domain Bacteria; phylum Bacillota; class Clostridia; order Oscillospirales; family CAG-272; genus UBA1740. The sequence goes on from SVQV01000121.1 coordinate 1,425, forward strand.
GCCTGTCGTTCCGCTTTCGCCCTTGCGAGCCAAGGTGCGAACCCCCAGTCCGTAATCATATCCTTTTAATTGCTTCCAGCTCTTGCCCTTTCCGTTCAGCTCCTCGATATTTACCTGAGGAGTGCGGAGCAGGTCTATAGTATGACTGCTGAGTATCTGCTCGCCGCTTTGACCTATACCGCCATTTGCGAGAGCTGACACAAATTTTGAATAGTCGCCCACAGTCGTGGTAATTCCCGCACCACCGCTGTCATACTCGGGCGTGAGTACGTGCGACACGCTTTTTTCAATCTTTTTGATAAAGCCGCCGCCCGTATTTTCCGAAGCCGACTGGAGCTTTACGATGTCCGTAACGGTTGAATTTACGTAGGTATACTGTTCTGCCATTTTACTTCTCACAGTATCGTTATGATAAAGCGAGTTTTTCATTCCGAGAGGCTCGAAAATATTTTCCTTGACATAATCTCTGAATTTCTTCTGTGAAATGACCTCAACTACAGCCGCCAATACATCGTGGCTTGCGCTGTACTGCCATTTTTCTCCCGGCTCAAACGAAATAGGCTCACGCGCAAACGCTTTGATTATCTGCAAAGTGCCCGCGTTTTTGTCCTTCGCCAAAAGATTTTTTATATGCTGAGAGCCGAGGTTATACGTCAAGCCCGATGTCATTGTGAATAAGTGGCGCAGGGTTATAGGATTGCTTGCCTTTTCAAGTCTGCCCTCGGGGGTCTTTATATACATATCCTTGTATTCGGGTATGAAATCATAAAGCGGATCGTCCAAGAGGAAAAAGCCTCTCTCATATAACTGTAATGCCGCAACGACCGTGGCTACCTTGGAGCAGGAATAGATGTTTAGCATTTTGTCCTCGGTCATAGGAATTTTGTTTTCGAGGTCCGCGTATCCCGACTGATACTTAAAGACTTCTTCGTTGTTTACACAAACGCTGACAGAGTTCCCGGGAATTATCCAAGCGGTGAGCCTGTCCATAAACTCCTTCATTTTTTCAAAATTCATAATTATGTCCTTTTAAATAAAATTACATTTCCGCGAGCATCTTCTTTATCTTGTCTGTCAGGCGGATATAGAAATCGTTTTCATGAGGATAGTCAAAGAATGAGATAGGCGCTCCCGCCTCGTCCTCGATAAGCTTTATAACAGCATCCTTTCCTATATACCCTTCAAGCATCTTGAAAAGGGTTATATCCTGCAAAGCGTCCTTAAACACTATGGCGCGAAGCGAAGGATGCACGTTTTTCGCCGTAGGATATACGAGGAATGAGTCTCCCTCGGGGAAGCCTCTGCCCGCAGATGAGTTGAGGTAAGGATTTATCTCATAGCGTGAGAATTGGCTGTAGTAGAAATTGAAGCCCCACTGTAAAAAGCCCTCAATGTCATGCTTATACATTATTGTACCAAGCACGCGGTTTCTGTAGGCGGGAATAGTTAAAAATCTGTTTGCGCTTTCATGGACGGTACAGCAATAATATGTCCAGCGCTCTTCCATTTCATATTCTATAAATTTGGGCATTGAGCTTATATGCACGACGGGAATATTTATCTGCTTCGTCTTGAAAAACTCAATGTCTGATATAGCGTCGAAGAATTTAGCGCCCTTCAAAAGAGGTCTTACGACAGAGCTTGCGTACTTGTAATTTCTTAAATGCTCCTCGCCGTGAGGCTCGTCGGAAATATGGAAGTAGCACTTGCTATACAGCTTTTTCGCCTTAAGATATTCAACAAGCGCAGGAATAAACTGCTCTAAAAATTCCTTGTATTCGGGAGCGTTGGATGCAACGTGCCAGCCGAATTTGAAATCGGTAACACCCTTTTCCTTTACGCGAATATTGGGCGCGCATTTTATTCCCCACTGAGAGAACATATGCGCTATTTCAAAATACTTAATTTTATGCTTTTTGCAAAGTGAGAACCATCTGTCGAGCAGAGAAAAATCGAAATAATACTTCTTGCCCTTTTTCTCTATCTGAACGAGCTGAACACAGGGGCGTCTTATACCCACGGCAGTATCGAGCGGAGGAGTGATTACGGGAGTAAGTATCATATTCATTCCGATGTCGGAATAAAGCTTCATATATTTGTCGATAAGCGCCCAATGCTCCTCACTGTAAATTTCAACCTCGTGAGCGGAGGCGATGCAGTCGGTATGAAACCAAAGAGTGGATTTTATCTTGCTTTCGGGCAGTATCTTGTCTATTACTGTGACAGGAGTTTCCAACTTGGAAATAACATCAAAGGGTTCTTCGTAAAGGCTGAAAACCGTCTTTACACTGTAGTCGCCCGCTATGGCGTTTTTCGGAATGTTAAAATCAAAAAGTATAGTTGTAATTCCCGCGCCTGCTCTTACGGGAAACTCAAAGGAGTCAATGGGTTGCAAAACATCGGGCACAACCCCTTCGCCCGTATAGTCGAGCGGTCTGTTTTCTACTCGGTACAGTGTCAGATATTTGTTCAATTCCGAACATACCGACATTTTTATTATTTTTCTCTCGTCCGACTCAATAGTCATCTGAAAAGCAAAATGCGAATTTTTGAGGATGTATCCGTGTTCGACTTCTGTAAATTCCTTGTTTGAAGGGAGAATTTTTTCAAGGCTCGAAGCGGTTTTGACGGTAAGCTGCATAATAAACCTCCGAAAAATGAAATATAGTGTTGATTTTTCGCTAAAAATAGTGTACAATAAACAGAAGGATATTTCAATATAATTAACAATTAAAAAATTGTACTTTTCGAATGTTTTGAGGTATATATGTTAACAAGTAAAAGCTATTATATAACTCCGCACGAGGAGGATGCCAATGTTTGCGACGATAAGTCGGATATAAAGGTAAACTGTGCGGGAAGTGTACAGTCCGACGAAGTGACAGCTACCGAAAGAACACGTAAGGACTTCTATCTCATTTATGTGACAGAGGGCTTTCTTCACTGTACGGTCGGAAATTTTTCGGGACGTCTTGAGGAAGGTGTGTTCATTTTAATATCTCCCGAGACTGTACATAAATATTCCTCGTCGGGTATAAAGTATAATTGGGTGCATTTTACGGGAAGAAATGTCGAAGAGCTTTTGAAAAGGCTCAATATAACCTGCAATGCGCCGTATAAAGCGGGGCTTCACAGCTCCTTACTTGAATATTGGCAGCGACTGTACAGGGAATTTATGATAAACGATGAGCATTTCGATATGGCAGCTGCATGTATACTTACAGAGCTTCTTACCGAGCTTTCAAGATATATAAGTCAAAAAAATACGCCCGTGAGATTTATTCGTTCCATAGATTATATAAATGTAAATTACAGCAAGAATATAAAGGTAGCGGACCTTGCGAGATTGGAAAACCTGAGCGAAGCGCATTACAGAAGCTGCTTCAAGGAGGTAACGGGAAAAACACCGAGCGAGTACATAAACGACATAAGAATAACCGTAGCCGCTTCACTTTTAGAGGACACAGACAAATCGGTTTCGGAGATATCCGCCGCCGCGGGATATAACGATGTATATTATTTCATAAAATCCTTCAAAAAGAAAAAGGGAATAACTCCTAACAGGTACAGGAAAAAGAAAAACTGAAGAATTTTAGCTGATTTTATATTATCAAAAAACAGAAAACAAAATGGTTTGGTTGTTTTGTTGAAAAACATCCGAGCTTTTTTGTTTATTCCGACGAATATTGTTCAAGTAGTATAAAAAACATTTACTTTTTTTTCATTTTATGATATAATTCCTACGCTAAGTTCTGTATGAAAACAAAGAAAGGAATTAAAAACATGAAAAAAACAAAACTTTTAGCAATTCTATTTGTGTTCGTTTTGGTTTTGGCATTGGCTTCCTGCGGCGGTAATAAAAACCCCGTTGATACAAAAGAGCCGGGCGGAACCGAGGCTCCCGTTGTTACAGAGCCTCCGAGACCTACTTACGCAATGACACCATTTTCAAATTGGCAGGAATATGCGCTCATTTATGCGGATAAAGCCACGGATGTGGTTTCCTCCACTTTCGTTCAGTTCAATGTGAAATTGAATGAAAAGTACAATTTTACACCCCGCGCGGAGTCAGACTTCCTTATCCCCGGCGAAGCTCCGCCCGAAGGAACGCTTGAAATTCTCGTCGGTAAAACAAACCGTCCCGAGAGTATTCAGGCATATGAAAATCTTAAGGCAAACGACTACTTTATCGGTATGATAAATAACCGTTTGGTAATCGTCGGCGGCTCCGATAAAGCCACTGCTGCTGCGCTTGAGCATTTTATGATGTATCTTATGGAAGCCGACACCCTCTATTATCCGACCGATGGCTACACATATCACGCTGATTACGTTGTAGATAAGCTCACAATAGGCGGCGTTGACATTTCCGAGTTCGTTGTCGTAAGAGGTAACGGTATGAGCACAGGCGACAGAAGCATGGTAAGCTATCTGTGCGAGATCATAGCCGACGTTTGCGGCGCTAATGTTCAAATGGTGCTTCCTTCCGCAAAGGAGCAGACCTATGAGATTCTCGTAGGTAACACGGGCAGACCGCTTACCTCGAAGGAGCTTGCGGAGGGAACCTATTCAATAGAGCAGACGGATACAAAGCTCGCATTCTACGGAAAAGGAGATAATGCCGATTCCTTCGTTTTGAAGTGTCTCATAGTTGACACGCTCTTGGCTATTCCCGCGGGCGAGAGCTATGACATCAAGCTTGAAAACGTTTCGGGAGCGCCCTACGAATTATCTACATTCATGTCGAACAATCTCCCCAAACAGTTTGCAGATCTTCGTGATAAGTACGATTACGACGTTGTTTCCACACAGACAACTCTTGACAGATTTTTTGCCACAATGGACGAGTTGCCCGACGAGGTTACGGTTCTTGATCTCGTAGAGCTTGAGGATTATCCGCTTGTTGCGCACAAAAAGCAGGTATACGTTTCGGGCGCAAACGGAAGTGACAGCAACTTAGGAAGCAAAGCT
>SVQV01000122.1 GCA_015065175.1 Oscillospiraceae bacterium
GTCCTTAATGATGCTCGGTGTTATTCTTGTAATCGGTTTCCGAGAATTTATATTATCCGAACGCCGCAACCGTCAGCTTACCGCAAATCTTGCGGCAGAGGTTGAATTGCAAACAAGAAATATGCGCTCCATTATTGATGAACGCGAAAGAATTTTACAGTTTGTTTCTCACGATATGAAAAAGCCGCTTTCCTCTGCTCGTACTTATCTTGCCATATTAAGGCAGAGAGAAGAAAGCGAGGAACAACTCAAAACCATTGATATTATCGAAGCAAAGGTTACGGATTTACACGAAAATCTTTCAACCGTTGCCGATTATGCAAAGCGGAAATACATAGCTGAAACACCTGCAACCATAGTGGTGGACGAAATTCTGAATACTGTTTTCACAGAGCTTTCGCCCGATGCGGAGGCAAACGGTATCGTAATGGAAATTTCAGCAAAACATTCCGTTGCTTTTGCCAAGCACGACGCTTTGAAATCCGTTCTTCAAAATCTCGTTCTGAATGCTATCGAGCACGCAGATTGCAGTAAAATTTGGCTTCGTGCATACCGCAAATTCGATAAATGTGTTATTACCGTTTCGGACGATGGCAAGGGCTTTGGCAACAAAGACGTATTTCGCCCGTACTATTCCGGTAATGAGGGTGAAGAAAATATAGGACTTGGTTTGTATATCTGCAAGAGCCACATTGAAGCTATGAACGGCTCGCTTACTTACGAATATTCAGACCACAAATTGATATTTACTATTATTTTACCGATTGCCTAATGTTTTAGGGGCTGTCTCAAATGCATTTTAAAGAGCATTTGAGACAGCCCCTAATTTCATTTTACCGCTAATTTTGCAGAGCCTCTGATGCACGTTTATTTTTAGTTTGAAAATGGACTAAAAATCAACTCTTTGCATTTTTTCTTTTGTGTTCCGAAAGAAGCGCATAAATAGTTCGACGGGATTTTATTCATAAGAAAATGTCCCTTGCGCCAGGTCTTCGGCGACGAAGGGGGCAAAATAGAGAGGAACTGTCAGGAGTTTTTTGCTCTCGTCATATCCGTAATTGCCCGACGATATCTTGACTGCACATTCATACTTATTATGATGAGAAAATTTTTCAAGAGAATTAAGAACTCCCCGTCCTTTTTTGACATCAATAGGAAAGAGCTTATTATCAGATTCTACTATAAATTCAAGCTCACAGGATGACTTGCCACGCCAACAGAACAAAGGATTTCCCTTGGCAACAAGCTCGGCAGCCACATAATTCTCAAAGAATATACCCGACAAAGTGTTTTCACGGTTGTTCGATACAAACGAAGCGGCATTGATCCCGCTTTGATAGGAAAACATACCTACATCACCAAGGAACAAACGGAAGGACCCGTCTCCGTCCTTTATAAGCGGCATTGTGATATGCTCCTTAAGCTGACAGGATTGATTAACGATATGTGCCATCGTCAGCCATTCGATCGAGGTAGCAAAATCTCTCGTTTTGCTTTTTTCTTCGAGCAGCCCGGGAGAGAAGTTTTTGGATTCCCTGTTAAGCTCGCGGTAAATGTTGGAGAACAATGCGCGAGAGCGAAGAATTGCCTCACGGCTTGCCTGATAAAGCTCCATATCCGAAAGATAGTTGTCATATAGAGCTTTAAGTATCTCTCTTGCCTCAAACAGATCCCCGTTATCGATAAACGCCTCCACCGCCTCGGGCATGCCGCCAACAAGCAGGTATTTGTAAAGTTGATCCATTGCCAATGTATGAATTTGCGCATCAAGTGAAGCTCTTGATTCGTAAGCAGCCTTGAGCTTATCATATAGCGCACGGTTGCTGTTCAAGAGAAACTCATCAAAGGTCATAGGATATATTGTTATCTGATCTATTTTGCCTACAGGAAAAAGAAATTTTTCGCCCCCGCCGCGCTTATTGGTTTCTCTCTGTATTTTTATACGAACCATAGAGCCAGTAGCAATAACAGGAATCTCCCGAAAATCTTGACAAAAATACTTAAGAGCAGAAACGATATTCGGACACTCTTGCACCTCATCAAATATAAGTAGGGTTTTCTCGGTGATATGCCTGCCCTTGAACAGCGAAATATATTCGATTATCTTCTCGGCATTTGCGGTTTTAGAGCAAAACTCATTTATTTCGTCCTCAATTTTAAAATCAATATAAATGTAGTTGTTTTCGTAAAATCTTTTAGCGAAAATATCCTTTATCAGATATGTTTTTCCAACCTGTCGCGCACCCCAAACGATAAGTGGTTTTCTTCGTTTACTGTCATTCCATTTTGCAAGCTTTTCAATGGCTATACGTTCCATATTTATGCCTCCTTATGCCGTTAGTATCAACATTATAACATAACTTGCACCAACAGTCAAGAATAAATTTTAATTATTTGCACCTTTTAGGCGTTTTCCAAAAGACTTATTTGCACCTTTTCTCTGTTTACCACAATTCATACGTCTGCTTTTCTATCCGAGTAATTCTTTTATTTTTCTCGCCTTTCTTACAATTTAAAAGTAAACCAAATATAGAATAGTCCGAATATAAACTAAATCAGTTCCCTTTTAGTTCATTTGTGCTATATTTTAAAAAAAGAACGAGGTACAAATAATGAACGTATATCAAAGGCTTAGGGATCTCAGAGAAGATGCTGATAAAAGTCAAATCTATTCCTGATTTTTCCTGTACTGCGCGGGCGAGAGTCGGAAATATTTTTTAAAGGCTCGGCTCAAGGCGTAGGCGGTGGAGAAATTGACCTCGTGCGCTATTTCTTCGAGCGTCAGCTTTTTCTCTAAAATAAGCTCCTTTGCAAATGTCAGGCGCTGCATATTGTAAAAATCTATAAGATTCAAAGAGGTCACATCCTTGAAGGTCGCCGACAGGTAGTTATAGGAATAGCCGAATTTTTGAGACAGCTCCTTGAGCGCTGTTATACTGCCAAGATTGGCATTGATATAATCCATCATCTGATAGCAGAGTATTTTCTTGTCGCTTACAGTCTCGGTGCCTTCGAAAAAGCTCTTATTGAGTATTCTTTCCGCAAAAACCGCCATTTCCCACAAAACGCAGTTAACAATCTCCTGCGAAAAGTCCTTGTCCAAGTCCTGCATTTCATTTATAGCAAGCGGCAAGAGATAGGAAATTCTATTTGAGCGGAAAAGTCTGCTGTCAGCCGAATGAAGCCTGCCGCTAAGCAAGGAAAGCTTTGACTGCAATTCGGGGTCCTTCGGATAAAGCGAGCAGAAATCGTATTTCATCGGATCCTTTGCGCTCGACTCTATTCTGTGCGTGTCTCCCGGAAAGGATAAATATATGTCTCCCTTTTCGACCTTGACGGGCATATTATTCGTATATACAGTTCCCTCTCCCTCGGTTACCACAGTAAACTCATAATAGCTCTTATGAAAATGATTTCCGTAAAAGGTGTTCTCATTGCAGAAGATCCTGCCTATCTGGTAAAGGTCAAAATCCTTAAGCGCTTTCGGCTTCGAAACGTAATCGTAGGAAATTCGATAATTGTTCTTCATACTGTTCTCCTATACTTAACTTATATCAGTATAACATATATTTTTTATATTATCAATAGAAAAAACGTTATTTCTGATATTTTTTATCTCACATATTATGAAAAAAGATAAAAAAGGGTATGTTTTTTGGTATATATGGATATTGTTTTAAAGGATATCTTGTGCTAAAATAAAGACACAACAGAAAAGGAGACATACTCTTATGAAAACAATTGCTGTAGTCGGATGCGGAAGAATTGCAAAAAACGCTCATTTTCCCAATCTGACAACCATTGAAAACCTCAGAATCAAATATGCTTGCGATATCATTATCGAAAAAGCGCAGGCTATGAAAGAGCTTTACCCCGACAAAATAGAAAACGTAATCGAGGACTATAAAATAGCTTTGTCTGACCCCGAGGTAGATGCGGTATACGTTCTTACTCCCAACTATGCGCACTATACCGTAACCATGGACGCTTTAAAGGCAGGCAAGCATGTATTCTGTGAAAAGCCTATCACTATAAACTATGAGCTTTCAAAAGAAATGAAGGAGGAAGCAGACAAGCAGGGCAAAATACTCAATATCGGTGTCTGCAACCGTTACCACAGATCTGTAGAAATGCTCGAGGAGCTTGCAAGCGCAGGCCGTTTCGGTAAAATATATCACGTTTACTGCTCATTCAGAAGCTTCCGCTCTATCCCGGGACTCGGCGGTGCTTTCACGACTAAAGAACAGTCGGGCGGCGGCGTGCTTATCGACTGGGGTGTTCACTTCTTCGATCTTATCCTCTATATTCTCGGAGGCGCAAAGCTTCAGAACGTGACCTGCGATGCTTATAACGAAATGGCTAAGGATATGAAGTCCTACAAATTCAATTCAATGTGGGCGCAGGAGACAGCCGACTTTGAAAACGGAACTAATGACGTAGACGACTTTATTACAGGCTACATACGCACAGACAAGGCAAGCATTTCCTTTAACGGAGCCTGGGCGCAGAATATCAACAAGGAAGAAATGTTTATTGACATTTTAGGCGACAAGGCAGGCGCGAGACTTATGTACGGCAAAAAGTTCGAAATATACGACGGCGCAACGCTTGAAACTATTGCTCTCGATTACGATATCCCCAATATGTACCTCGAAGAAAGCAAGGCATTCCTTGAGTCTATCGGAACGGGCGTAAAGAACCGCTCTAACATAGACAATGTTCTTGAAAGCGCAAAATTGCTCGACACACTTTACAAATCAGCTGATATTAAAAAGGAGATAACATTATGAAAAAAATTGGTTTTGTAGATTATTACATTAGTGAATGGCACGCTAACAATTACCCGAAATGGATAAAAGAAGCATGCGAAGAAATGGGACTCGATTATGAGGTAAGCTATGTCTGGGCAATGAAGGACATTTCCGACCTCGACGGAGTAAGCACTGCCGAGTGGTGCGAAAAATTCGGTGCTGTACAGTGCGAAAGCGCAAAGGAGCTTTGCGAAAAGAGCGATTATATCGTTATTCTCTCCCCCTCCTTCCCCGAGCATCATCTCGCGCTGGTTGAGGCTACCTTCCCCTATGCAAAGGGCAAGCGCTTCTATATTGACAAGACCTTCTCCCCTGACTATGAGACGGCTAAAAAGATATATGCTCTCGCAAAGGAGCATGACATAAGCTTCTTCTCTACCTCGGCTCTGCGCTACGCAAACGAGATAGACACAGTACGCAACTGCGAAAAGGTCATAACAACAGGCTGCGGCTCCAAGTTTGATGAATATATAATTCACCAGATCGAAATGGTAGTAAAGACCATGGGAACAGACGTTGCCTCTGCCAGAACCGCAAAAGAGGGCGAAGAAATCGTTTCCTATATAGAATACAAGGACGGCAGAAAAGCCGAGACTCACTTCGCATCAAGCCATCCTTTTTCGGTAACATACACAAAGGACGGAAAAGAAACGAGCGAAAAAGCCGCTTCTCCCTACTTCAAGAACCTGATCTCTAAAATAATTGAGTTCTTCGAAAAGGGCGAATGCGATTTTGATGAAAAGGAAACTCTCGCCGTAATGGCACTCAGAGAGGCTATCATAAAATCAAACGAAGCAAACGGTGAAACATTCAACTGCCCCGAAAACCTTTAATTGAAAGCTTTACGGTAAAGATACGCCAATATATCCGCAACAAAAAAGTTTTTTGATTATCGTTCTATTAAACGCTCAATAAAATCAGCAAACAAACGCAAAAATGAAATTATAGTACTAAAAAATTTTTATATCAAATAAATAAATTACTATATTTTTATATATTTTATATGTTATAATATGTTTTGCGTAAGCATGTTGGATTTTATCTGACAGAAATCTTACAAATTTCAAAACAAAAAGGGGTAAAAGACATGAAAAAAAGATATGCTCATGTAGGTACAGGCGGAAGAGGAAAGTTCTGGTACACAGCTCTTATCGGAAAGTATAGCGAAAGCAGCGAGTTGGTTGCATTCTGCGATATCAACCACGCCCGTATGGAATACGCTAACCAGGTGATCAAGGAAAACTACAACCACGATCCCGTTCCTATGTACGGAGCTGACGAGTTTGAAAAGATGATCGAGGAGACCAAGCCCGACGTTGTTATTGTTACAACAATAGACCGCACCCATCACAAATACATTATCAAGGCTATGGAAATGGGCTGTGACGTTATCTCCGAAAAGCCTATGACAACCGACGAAAAGAAATGTCAGGAGATAATCGACTGCGTTCAGAGAACAGGCAGAAATCTCCGTGTTACATTTAACTACAGATACGCTCCCGACAAGACCAAGGTTCGTGAGCTTATTATGAATGACACAATAGGTGAAGTTAAGCAGATACACT
>SVQV01000123.1 GCA_015065175.1 Oscillospiraceae bacterium
GAAAGTCGTGCGGTTGGCAGACTTTTCGACGAGCCTATAGGCTCAGCCTATGACATGCCCTAAGGGGGCTTGTGCAAGCCACCGGCACGGCCGGTGGTCTTGACTAGCACTTTTCGACGTCTGTGCTGTCCTCGGAAAGCTCTTTTTTGAAGTCGGTCTTTGCAATGAGGAATTTGCGGATAGCAAACAGTCCTCCTATGCACAGAACGCAGGCGATATTCGCAAGCGCGTTTTCATGATTTATTATGACCTGTCTGGCAATAGCCACTATAAGAACCTCAAGTGTGTTTGCGGGTGTAAGATTTATAAGCATTCGGACAAATTCAAGTCCTACGACAATGGTAAGCATGTTTTTCAAATATGTATCCGCCGAATAAAAATATCCGCCGACGGTAAACATTTTATAGATCTCATATCCCAAAAAACCAATAAGCACGATAATAGTCAATATAGCAATCAAGTATTCTAAAATATGTAGCGAAAGATAGAAAATTTTGTTTGTTTTTTTGTTCATTTGTTAATTCCTTTTACTTTTTGTCAAAATGCGGTAACTCAATAGGAGCGCAGAGGCTTTCCTCGTCGAGACCTGTGGCTTCTTGCCAAGAGGAAAGATCAAGAGCTTTTTCACCCTCGTCGGTCGTTACCTTGAGAAGCGCAGGCGCGTGACCGTCTATATGCCAGAAGCGGTTGCGTGAGGCGCGCAGAGTGCTTATTGCGCCGCCAAGCGAAGCAAGGTTATAGATAGGCTCGTCTCCGTCCGCAATTACCGAGTTTCCTTCAAACACAACACCGGGATTGCCTAATACACGGCCCTTTGTAGCAAGCGAGATAACTCCGTCATGGCCAAAAGCAAAAACATTGTTTCTTACAGTGTTGTTAACTCCGTAATGCTGAAAGAAGCAACTGGATTTTGTGTTTATGACCGTGTTGCCTTCAATGGTGATATATGACGAGCCTTCGTCGGTATAAATGCCGTGACCGCCATAGCTTGCGCTGTTGACATCGTGGATGTAGTTACCCTCAACTACAGTGCCGCTCTGGATGCCGAGCAGATAGATGCCCGCCATATCCGAAAGCAGACCTATGCCGATGTGATGAACATGATTTTTACGTATTATATTGGAATAGGTAGAGCTTTTTGTATATCCCCAAACCCAGCCGACAGAGACACCCGAATAGACCGTGTAAGATATTTCGTTATCCGATATCTCGTTGTAGGATGAGTGACAGATTAGAACTCCACAGGCTGCGGCATAACGTAAGCCTATATGTGTAATAGTGCTTCCAATCACAGAACAATGTGAAGTTTTATTTACATTATCGCTATCATCAGTGCTTCCGAATATCTTAACACCGCCTCCGCCAAGCTCACTCATATGTGAGCGCTCTATGCGGATGCTCTCACATCCGCAAGATATTTCTACGGCGTGAAGTCCCGTGCAGCTCATGCGGCAACCCTCAAGCGCGCAGTTTTTCGTGTATTCAAAACGTATCGCACCATAGGCATCTGACACCGACTGTGAGTCGGAGGCATAATTGTCGGAAGGTGTAGGCACTCCGCTCGGGTCTGGTGATGTGCTGGCATAGTCACCGCGGCTGCATATAAAATCAAGGCCGCGGAAGCGTATACCCGTGACGGGCGCCTCTGCCGTTCCGAGCAGATTGACTATCTGTTTTACCGTAGGAGCAAAAACTTCTATGGTGTCGGGGTTGGCATTTGAGTCACTTGGTGCATAGTAAAGCATGCCGTTCGGCACGTCGAGATACCAATCGTTTGGCGCACCGAACTCGGTGGGAATATTTTCAAGGTAATAGCAAAATTCACTTGGGTAGCCCTTGCCGTAGATAGCATTGATATTAAAACGGGAGCGATAAGCCATTACGAGCTTGCCGCTTTCGGGGTCATAGGATTCTACGGGAGAATGCTCGTCTATCCAATAATTGTAATAGGAGACTATAGCGTTTTCTATTCCCTCCACTCCGGAAAGAGAGTCCTTTTCTGCTATAAACCAACGTGAGCCTTGATGAAGCCCCGCAAAGCTGATGACATCATCGCGTTCTACCTCAGACGCGCGAAGAGTGCCCTCACGAGGGTAGCGCGCCGCACGCGCGCGTTGACCGTTCACGTAAAGATCGGTGAAATGCCATTTGCCCGCTTTAACATCGGGAATATGAAGCGAAAAGCAAGGAACACCGCGGAATGTATCATGTGCAAAGCCTGTAAGACGTCTGCCGCCAACAATGCGCGCTCTGCCTTCTCCGTAGGATTCAAACGTGACGTTAGACATCTGGTATCCCGCATTGGCAAGCTGTGCGGAAAGACCGATTTCGAGTGGAGTTTCAAGATAATGCTCACCTTCGATGCACACCGTGATGGGCCGTGCATCTGAGGAGATGCGGATACCTGCAATCAGCTCCATTGCGTGACGAATGGTTTTAAAAGGACCTTGCATCGCCCCTGCCTCACTTTCAATGGGATGAGGGGCAAATCCGGTATAATAATCGTTTCCCTCGGAAGAAGAAACATAGATAGTTGATGAATGTGTGTAGTAAAGCATAAAGATACTCCTTTGTTGGTTATATAACCTCAATAAAATCACATCGCCCTTTTACCGCAGGATTGGGTACGCCGTAAATTGTGCCTCGCACACGCTGAATACCGCCTATCGTTCCTCGGCAGTATAATTCCGTCGCAGTCTGGCAAAGCGCACAGGGGTGTATTCCACCGAAAGAAATATAAATACAAGGTATGTTGCAGTAAAATTATAGCATAAAGGCGCAATAAATGCAAGAGGATTGCATAAATTAGCGGATTTTTTCCTCCGCTATAGTTTGCTGACCCTCGAAAAAAACTAAGCTTAGTTCTGTCTGCTTTAAATAATTTTCTCGTAGCGTGTATTGACTTTCAATAAAAAGTACTATAATAGAGCAAAAAGGAAAGCGCAGTGAAGACATCGCAGATTTCTCTGCATTTATATAAGCTTTTTCGTGCTTTTGAAAAGGTTGATTAAATGAAAAAAATAATTATTTGTACCGATTTGGAGAGCGCCAGCCCGATTGATTCCGAAAATATGATGGGCGGAGACAAGGCGGCATGCGAGGAAGCATCCGAGTTCGTTCATGGCATTGAATGTGCAGTTGTAAAAGAAGCGGTAGGACGTAACAGTGCGATATGCATCGGTGCGGAGGAAGCGGAGAATCGCATTCGTACTGAGGCTTGTAACGGCATCAAACGCGCATCCGAAATTAAGCCGTGGACATTCTCGTATCCCGCAGAGATACGTTTTCACTTTCAGCACACATGATATTGCGACATAGAGGCAGCGCTCTTGCCGCATTGGACACGTTCAGATGGCAGAACTATGTTCAGAACAATTGGTAATATAGTTACATATAGCGATGTTAATCTGAGCTGAAGCTATAAAAACTCTTTCTTTAGGAATATATTTTTAATTTAATTGTCCCGTGTCTTGACTTTAGCACGTGTTTTGTGTATAATATTTATGTAATCAAAAAAAGAACAGGAGAAAAGACCTATGCAAATGCTTGAAATGTTATATGATGAGATCCAAGATGCTGTGGATAGAAAGGTTCCCTTTATTATTCCGATAGGCACATTGGAATACCACGCCCGCCATGCTTCCTGCGGAACCGATACACTCGTAATCACAGGATGCCTTCGCGAGCTTGAAAAGGAAAAGGAGATCGTAGTTTGTCCTCCTATCTGGTACGGTGTAGCATCTTATGCGGTTTGCGCACCCAAGCCCAGCCACTTCCACGTAGACGAGGACGCTTACGTTGACTATCTTTACTGGATACTTAAGTCTATGATAAATGCGGGTCATAAGAATATTTATCTTGTGCCTCATCATCAGACAGAGGGCGCAGGCTTGATGCCTATGACTATCGCATGCCACAAGGCTGCAAAGAAGGTAACAATGGAATATATGGAAGAGACCCTCGGAAAAGGCTGGTGGGGAAGTGATGCTTACGCTTCCTACTATGAGGATATGGGCAGTGAGGACGACCCCTTCTCTTACATAAAGGTTATTCCTCTCATCGGCGCTGACGCGCAGATCAAGTGCGGCGGATTCGACCATGCAGGAAAGTGGGAGACCAGTCTCTTGATGGGTACATATCCCGAGCTTGTCGACCTCAGCCGTTGCGAGCGCAACACCGAGTGGTTCGCAGAAAGCGCAAAGGAAGCAAGCGAAGAAATCGGCAAGCACATGGTAAACTGCACACTCGAATGGCTCAGAGAAGCAATCGTGTAAGCTGAAAATCAGTCGAAAAATATAATAAAAAAACAAACTGTCTCAGACACAATTAAGCATCTGAGACAGTTTTTGATTTTCGGTTAATGATATGTATTTTTTTATTTGGTTGTGAATTCTAAAAACTCATATTGGCTTTCTCCGAAGGCTTGCTTTCACGCTTGCATATGGCGATCGCAAGAATAACAGCGGCGATTCCTCCGAGAAGCTTTCCTATAACCATAGGGAAGGCATAGGCTCGGTCATAGGATAGCACAAATGCCAAATGATCTCCGAACACATATCCGGCAGAGACCGCAAACGCCATATTCAGAATACGTCCTTTTTTGTCCATCTGCTCGAGTGTGGCAAAAACGGGGATTGAGTTTGCAAGGGTGGTAACAAGTCCCAAAACAGCGCTGTCCGATATCTCTAAACGGCGGCTGAGCCAAGCCATCGGACGCTTAAGCAGTCTTGAAACCAATTCGAGCATGGGAAATACTCCTGCTAAAATTACAGATATACTTCCGATAATCGAAAATGCCTCGCTAAGCGGTGCCATACCGTCAAAAGCCTGTACCCCTGCAAACAGCTCCAACATACCAAGCAAGAGACCGACGCTGACAAATGCCATAAGCAGTTTACCGAAAATTCCAAACAGTTTTGTGATCAATTGAGGCTTTTTCCATAAGCCGAAGCAGATTGCGGCAGAGATCACAAGCATGGGTAAGCTGTTCAGAATTAACGCAACAGGCGGGCAGCCGATTATCAGTCCCGATACGATACAGCCGACAGGCAGTGACGCAATACCGCAAAGCAGTCCCATTATTACATCATTGTGAAATTCCTTTTTGACCATCTGCAAGGAAAGGGGAACAACAGGACAAATGGTTGCGCCCAATACAGACGCTACAATGATGCCATTGTAAGCGCGGATCTTCAAATCCTCCGATAGTTCGTATGCCATCGTCGCACCGCCGGCATCTACAGGAAAGAATCCTGCCAGCACAGATGTGTCCATTCCCAAAGCCTGACAAACAGGTCCGAGTGTCAAGGAAATTCCCTGCGCCAGCACAGGAGACAAAACTATCATACCCGCCATAGAAAGAATAAGCGGTCCCGCAGTCATCAGTCCACGCTCAAACGCCTGTCCAAGACGGAACCGATTTCCAAATAGATTATCAATAACGCCCAATAGGGCAAAGCAAGCAAAAAACAATTCCAGCTTCATAGTTGTATGTAGTGTTTCCTCCTCAAAGTGTATATCTGATCTGTGCTTTTCAGGGTGAGTTTTCGTGGGCTTTTATATTAAATTTTTGTATGTATTCGCCCTATTTAGCCCAGTTAAGAGAAAAGTGTTGCCATGCAAAATCGCAATTTTGCGAAAGGTGGCTTGGAATAAGGCTTCCAAGCCACTTATAAGCCTTATTTATTCTTTAGCGTAGTAACCGATGAAACAAGCATACGGCGAAGTTCTATGCATTCTTTTTGAAGGTTTTTGAATTCCACTTCGCTTATGCTATTTGTTTCATACAATAGCTCAAGCCAATACTCGCTCTCGTTACATTCTTTGAGCGCAATTTCAAACTTTGAAATAAAGTCCTTTGTTCCTTGAGCATATTGTGCTTCGTGAACATTTGCGCCGACGGATGTTCCACAACGGAGCAGTTGGTTTATTAATGGGCTTTCAACACTGTTTTGCTTGAGCATTCGGCAGAGAAAAACGATATCTTTAGCAAATTCCTTGGTTTTTGTTCTCAATACACTGTCTGCCATTTCGGTCTCCAAAATGAAGTTTTTAGTTTAAAGTTATGAATTTGGCTTCGCCAAATGTTATGAGCTTGCGATGCCACGCGTTATGATATGATTGCCATGTTACTTCAAACTGTGCCGAAGGCACATCATAACTACGCGAAGGGTATCATAACTGATAACTTGCCGTAGGCAATCATAGTTGATTGAATGGGAATAAGCCTGTGGCTTATTCCCACTCTATTTTAAGACTCGTTCTTCAAATAGTAGGCGGTCGTTTTAGTTTGGATTACATCAGAAATTCGTCATATCTAACGCGGTTTTTGTTAAATGAAAAACTGC
>SVQV01000124.1 GCA_015065175.1 Oscillospiraceae bacterium
TTTTTCTATTTTTTCGTTCTCATGCTCCTCCCCAGCTTTAATCTTTCCGCTCATATAGAGTCCCGCGCGGGCAAATGCGGACCACTGCGCCCACATATTGCGTCCTGTCTCGTTTTCCCAGCTTGTGAGCAGACCGTTCATAACGCCCTGTGATCTTCCGTCCTCAAAGAACATCTCTACCTCATAGGGCTTGACAGGAATGTCGGCGCGAGCGCGATTCCAGCCGTCGGGGTGCTGATAGTTTATGAAGCCCGAGCATCCGTTATCCGAGGGACATACTACGATATCCTCAAAGCCGCATTCCTTAAAGAATGCAATGCTTTCGGGGCGGTGTCCGTAATAGTTCCAGTCGAAAATTGAAACACGGCGGTCAAAATGCTCGGCAAGCTCGCCGTTCATCCAGAGCATATCGCTCCATATTCCCGGCTGTATTCCTTCATTGAGAAGGTTTTTACATATTTTTGCAAGGAATTTTGCATAAGAGACCTTGTTTTCATCTGTAAGAGTAGTTTCGTCTCCGCCAATATGGACTATACCGCATGGGAATGCGGAGGTGAATTCATGTACTATATTCATAGCGAATTTTTCCGCTTTTTCATCGAGGAAATTAAGCTGGAATAAAGGCGCATTACTGTCACTCAGCTCGGCAAAACGCTCCTGACGGAAGAAATGCTCCATATGTCCCACTACGTTTGTCATGGGGAACACGAAAATGTCACGCTTTTTTCCTTCCTCACAGAGCCAGAGAGCATCCTCCTTTGTTATAACTCCGTGTCGTATAACACCTTTAATGCTTTCAAAGGCAAATGCGCCTTCAATAT
Source organism: Oscillospiraceae bacterium (assembly GCA_015065175.1). GTDB lineage: Bacteria > Bacillota > Clostridia > Oscillospirales > CAG-272 > UBA1740. The sequence continues at coordinate 822 of SVQV01000124.1, forward strand.
AAACGCCCAAGCCGTTATATCCAAGCTCGGAGAGCTTATCAAGCCAGAGAATTATTTCGTCACGCTCAAACGTGCGAAGTCTCGCAAAGTCGGTCATAAACCAACGCTTATCAAATACATATTTTCCTTGCATTTCTCTTTCCTCTTAAATTCTTTGTGTTTTATTCAAGACTGAAGCTCTATTCCGAGAGCTTCCTTGTAGCTTTCAAAAAAGCGGTAGGGGTCATAACCGCTGACAAGACAGAACATACCTTCATCGGACGATGTAAACTCTGTTGTTCCTTCGGAATCTACCGATATATTGCCGCATATTATCTCTACGTCTTCGGGATGAAGAAGCGAATACAATAGAATTACATCGTGGAAGTAAATGCTTTTCGCCACTGTATTGATAGAGTCGGAAACAGGCCTCCATTGCGGATATCTGAAAAGCGTCTCCTTCAAGGGCTGAGGAATGACGGAAAAGCGGCAGGTCTGCTCTACACCTATCACAAGACACGGAGAAGCGCACTGCGAAAAAACAATATTTGCCGCCTTGATATCACAGTGAATATTCCATTCTTTCTTTCCCCAACGGGCAGTATCGAAGTCGGGATCGTTTGTATACCGTCCACCCATAATAGCAAGGCCTTTCAAAAGGCTCGGTATATGGGGATATTCCGAAAACAGAACTCCTATATTAGTAAGAGGACCTATAGAAACAAGAGTGACCTCGTGCGGATTATCTTCTATTATCTGCCGCATAAATTCTATAGCGGTCGGCTCTTCGGAATAAGCGACAGAGCTTTGCTTGGCTACCGCTTCCTGTGTATCAGTCAGAGCTGTCTGATATAGCGGGCCCGAAAGTGGCTCTGCGAAGCCGACGTGTATAGGTATATCCTTTCCACAGGCATCGCATACAGCTCTCGCCAGCTGCGCCCGTTTGTTAGGACTGCCCGTGACTGTCGTAATACCTAAAAGCTCAACCCTCTCGCTCGATAGCAAATAAGGAATTGCCAGGCAATCGTCAATATCGCATCCGATATCGGTATCAAGTAAAATTTTCATATAGTGTCCTCGCTTTATTTTTTCAGCAGACTATAAAAATGTTTCACGGTCTGATCGTCGGGAATAGTAAATTCGTCGGCTTTTAAGCCTAATTTCTGATATTTTCCGTGTCCGAGCGTATGATACGGGAGCAATGTAATATCAGAAGGCTCAAAAGGAAGTAAAAACTCTTTTATGGCAAGGATCTCGCTGTCAGTGCCGTTAAACTCGGGGATAAGAGGTATTCTTATATGCACCTTTGCTCCCAATTCAAAAAGCTTTTTGAGATTATCGAGTATCAGAGTGTTATCCTCGCCTGTATAAGCGCGGTGCAGATCAGACGAGATGCATTTTATATCGTAAAGAAAGATATCGGTATAAGGAAGCACGGATAAAAATTTTTCAAACGGTAAATTCCCCGCAGTATCTACGGCAGTATGTATGCCGCAGTCCTTGCACTCCTTTAAAAGCTCGGCAAGGAACTCACTTTGCAGCATACATTCGCCGCCAGAGCAGGTCACGCCTCCGTCGGAAGAATAAAATGCTATGTCCTCCTTTGCGATATCCATAAGCTGTGAAACGGTATAATTTCTGATATCAAACGTATCGGAATGCGCTATCCCGATGCCTTCGGGATTGTGGCACCACTTGCATCTCATATTGCATCCGTAAAAGAAGAATACCGTGCGAATGCCGGGGCCGTCTACCATTGAAGCCCTCTGTATATCGAAAAGTCGTGCTTGCAGCATCAGAACAGTGTCCTTTCCATAACATATTTCTGAGTAACACTGTCAAGATCGATAAAGCGCGCGGAATAACCACTTACACGAACTATCAGGTTCTTATATTTCTCGGGTTCCTTCAATGCGTTCTCCATATCATCCTTTGAATAGCAATTTATATTGAGCTGTAGTCCCCCTATCTCAAAATAACGCTTCAAAAGCTCGGAAAACTTTTTCTTGTCGGTGTTTATAAGACTGCGAGAGACGTTCATATTGGTGACGTATCCTCCGTTTGCGGCATCCGCCTTTGCGCAGGATAATAGCATAGCGGTTATACCCGACGTATCCGTTCCCGGCATAGGCGAGTTTGCAAGCGCAAAGGGCTTTCCGCACTGTCTACCGTCGGCAGATGCGGCTGTCGCAGGTCCGATAATTATGCCGCCCGGGTTTACGTTAGCTATAGTGCAATAGTGGAAGCCGTATTTTCTGCCATAGTAGTCGGCTCTCTCGTTGATAAAGGCTTCTATAGGTAGCTTCATGTCATCTACCCAGGCTTTATTGTTGCCGTATTTATCAACCGACAAGAACATTTGACGTTCCTTTTCATAGCCTTCAAAATCCACATCAAGAATATGCACAAGCTCTGACAGGGTAAGTATTTTTTCGTCATATACCAATTTTTTGATAACGGCAAGACTGTTTATGGTATTTATGAGTCCGAAGCCCTCAAAATTTGCGCCGAAATAACGTATTCCACCGTGGAATATGTCCTTTCCTCGCTTGATGCAATCCTTCATAAGAATGCTCGGCATAACAAACGCCGCTTCCTTTGCGCTGACCGCCCGCTGATGAGCGTGCATCTTGGCATCAAGCTCTATTCGTGCCTCAAGCTGCTTGAATAAAGCATCCATCAACGCATCAAAGCTATCAAGCTCTTCGATTTCTCCCGTCTGTATGCCGATTATGTCACCGCTTGCGCCGTCATGTCCGTTGTGCAGTGCCGCTTCAAGCGCCTTGAGTATGCGGAAGGTGGAGTTGGGAGAGCCTACGCTCTTTCCCGCTATGACCATTTCACCGCAGCCTAAGGGCGCATAATCCAATGCATCCTCATACGGTAGATTCATGCTTTTCATAACGCCTTCAATATAGAGGTCATCATTATACAGTGTAGGATAGATACAGCCCTCTGCTATAAGGTCTATTCCCTTTTCAAAAAGCGCGGGATTCTGTCCTTTATAAAAGCGAAGTGTGAGTACAGGCTTTATCTGATGTCTGCGTCTTGCGGCTTCCAACGCAAGTATTGAAAAGCGGTCGGCATTCTTTTCGTTATGCCTACCCTTACCACCGATAATTACACGCGAATCATATGCGCCGCAATTGCGGGAGATAAAGTCCCAGAATTCAGATATTAAATTTATCGCACTCTCCTCGCAAAGAATTCCGTTATCAAGATCGGATGCTAAAAAATCACCGAAATAAACATCCATTCTGCCGAAATTATCAAGACCGATGAGTACGGTCAATATAACAGTAAGCTGCATTGCCTCATATAAGGTTACGGGCGGGCGATGCTGAAGCTCAAAAAGCATTTTTTCAAGCTTACAAAGTCTTGCGCAATGCTCGCTTGAAGCGGTTTCGGAAAGCTTTTTCGCCTGCTTGCGATAATGCTCTAACGTATCTCTGATAATATCGAGATTAAGACGGAGCGCCGTGTAGAAGGTTTTGTTTCCGTTTTCCTTTTCATATATATCGGCTTCTTTGTAAAGCCCGTCAATTCCGCTTTTCAACAGATGCTCGAAGTCGGGCATTATTCCTGCTATTCTTGTATCAAAGCTTCCCGAAATAAAGCCTGCGCCCAGGGGTGTTCCCTTCTTGCCCGTGCGCATATATCCGTCGGAATCTGTACATATTCTCGGCGGAAAATAGTAATCTTTTAGCTCGGGCGGAGCTTGCTCTCTTATCTTTACGAAGGTTGCTTCCTTTTTCCAGAATTCTATAAGCTCCTGTATTTCGTCATTTCTATGCGGATACTCTGCGGCAAGCTTGCGCAAAGTCGGCAGAGAGGCATAATAAGCTATCTGACTCTGTGTCTTCGGGTGAAAGGTAACGGGGAGACGGCTGAAGGTGACATTGGCATCGACATCTCCGTTTCCCGCAAAGAAATCGGTCTCCTTAAGATCCATAAGACCCGAAGGATACAGGCATTTGAGGCACATCGCTTCACGGATAGCGGGGTCAGAGTCTGAATGTTTTTTGTATGCATCAGTAAATTCAACAGATATATCTATATATTTTTCGTTCATCAGATATCCCTCCTTTGATTATATGATATACTTTTTTATTTATTGTGTCTACGTATTTTTTATCTTTATATTTGCAAATATTAATATTTTTCGGAAAATGTTGACTTTTTAGCTATATAAATGTATAATTAACCTAAAGAGAGGTGAACAGAATGGATAACTATCCGCTGAAGCTACAGCTCGGCGCGAACCACAGAAAACTGAATTGCAAGATAAACAAGGTAAAGTCATTCGAGCTTCATTGGCATGAGTTTTATGAAATAGAGGTAGTAACTGAGGGAGTCGGAACTCACATCGTAAACGGAAAGGCATATGAATGGCGTCGCGGAGAAATGCATCTTTTGCGCTTGGTAGACTTTCATGAAATTGATTTACAAACCAACGGCGAGCTGCATCTGATACAGATAAATCCTGCTCTCCTCCCGCCTGAATTTCTTAAAGCACTCGGAAGATACAATGAAAACTTAGTTACCTATCTTTCAGAAAAAGAGTTTACATACATGGATGCTCTCTGCTCTCTTTTAGAGGAGCAGTATCTGGAAGATCAAAGTATTACGGAGCATATTCTCAGCGTGATATTGGCTTTATTTTTTAAAAAATTCGATCTGCCGCAAGATCAAACCGCAGACGACGGACTGCTCGGACAGGTGCTTTTATATATCGGTGAAAACTTCCGTGCCGACCTGTCTTTAGAAAGCATCGCAAAGCAATTTTTCGTAAGCAAGAATTACCTCTGCTCTTATTTCAAGAAAAGGATGGGAAAAACAGTCCTCGCATATATCAAGCAGTGCAGACTGGAATATGCGGCAAAGCTTGCGACATCAACGAAGCTTAAAAGCATTGAGCTATGCGAAGCCTGCGGATACGGCTCCGTCTCTAACTTTCTGCGCGACTTTAAAAAGGCTTACGGCGTTTCTCCCATGCTCCTCAGAGAAAAAGAGATATTGTCAGTCAAGTAAGCATTTTTTAAAACTTTTAATTGACAAAAGGGCTTTTTTGTGTTAAAATAATGATTGATATATTCTGGAAATAAAAAGTTATATTTAAAGGAGAAAAAATGTTTTTTAACTACCGTATTTATGACGCAGGCGACCGTCATATGACTTTATCCGCCAACACGAACCTCTCTGCCGAAGCTCTTACATACCGCGATTATATTGAGAGCGCGCTTTCTCATTCATACGGACACGGAAATGAGATCTCACGCATTGAGTGGAAGCTTGGATTTACTCCGTCTGTTCGCCGCCGTATCGGAGAAAAATTCAAAAAGACCGACGAAGGATATGCTATCTATATAGGAAAGACAACCAAGGTTTATGCCGAGAGTGAGCAAGCCTTCATTTTTGCGGCATCCACACTTGCTACCCTGTCCGAAAACAACGAGCTTAAAGAGGGCTTCCTCTATGACGCGCCCTCCTGCGAGCTTCGAATTTTCCGTTGCTTTTTACCCTCTCGCGGGAATGGCT
>SVQV01000125.1 GCA_015065175.1 Oscillospiraceae bacterium
GCCCCTTTAGGGGCATGCCTGTGAAAGTCGTGCGGTTGGCAGACTTTTCGACGAGCCTATAGGCTCAGCCTATGACATGCCCTAAGGGGGCTTGTGCAAGCCACCGGCACGGCCGGTGGTCTTGACTATAATGGGGTGTGCCGTAGGGCGGGGCTTTGCCCGATGCATTTGTAATACGAATGCGAAACTGGCGATAAAACAAGAGGAAACATAATGATACTTTTGAGAAATTTAAAAAAAGAAGATGCTTCGGAATTGCAAGAATACGTATATTCGGATTTGTCCACAGAGCAAGTAGAAGCTCTTATTTGCGATTGGGATAAAAAACAATTCAACGGCAAGTATTTTGAGATGTATGCTATTGTATCTGACGAAAAAGTTGTGGGCACTATTTCGTTATATCAACATTCATCAGAAGTCATATCGATTGGACCGGAGATTTTTTGCGAGTACCGAAGAAAAGGCTTCGCCAAAGAAGCAATGATATGTGCTTGTCAGATGGCAAAGGAAAAGGGGTTCAAAATAGTTTCGCAACAGATTCGAACCAATAATGCCGCAAGTATAGCGTTACATTGTTCGCTTGGCTTCGAAACAAACGAACTTGTTTTTACAAATGCTAAAGGAAATCAAGTATACATCTATTTGAAATGTTTAACATAAACAAAAAGCAGATAATCAGCTTCTGTGAGTGATTATCTGCTTTTAACATTCTTATGAGAAGCCCGCCTTTTCAGTGCATTTTTTGCATTTAATTCAAAGCAGAAGGGAATTATTTACGATCCGAGCATTTTCCGTCAAACATTCCGTGGAGGTCCGCATATAAATTTTCTTCGCCTGTATCCTTGAAACCGAGCGCGGTAAGAAGTCTCGGTTCTCCCGCATCTCTTGCGCATTCTGCCTCGTGCGCTCCGCAGAGATCGATAAAATTGAGCGTGCCCCTTCCCATAATGAACATCGCTTCAAAGTCGTCTATGCCTTCGTGTGAGACGATGTTTTTTATATATCCGCGCTCGCCCTTTATGCCAAATTGACACATTCCGACGAAAACATCATCGACATGAGCGGAATATGCGAGTAAGTCAACATCATATGGGATATTGCATTTAGCGCAGAACAGCTCCTGCTCTGCTTTTGTACGTATCGGTTTAACTGTCAGCATAAAAACCTCTTTAAAGTTATTTTGAATTAGCGTATAAATAATCTATTTCGTCCTGTTCAAGATAACGCCATTTTCCTACAGGAAGATTGTTCAGCTTAAGCGAGCCTATGGAAATTCGGTTAAGACGCTTTACCGTAAGGCCGCACAGCTCACACATTTTACGTATCTGACGGTTTCTGCCCTCGAATAAGGTCATTTTTAATACGGTTCCACTCTCGTCTATATCCGTAACATCTACCCCTACAGGCTGTATCTTATATCCGTCTATAACAAGCTCCGAGCGCAGCTTTTCGAGCTGGGAGTCGGTTATAGCTGAGCCAACCTTTACTCGGTATATCTTCGGTATTGTGTGACGTGGGTGTGTCAGACGGTTAGCGAGCGTGCCGTCGTTTGTGAGAAGCAGCATTCCCTCGGAGCAGAGGTCGAGCCTTCCTATAGGATAAACTCTCTCGGATACTCCGTCAAGCAGATCTGTCACGCATTTTCTGCCTTGCGGATCAGACGTGCTTGTTATGTAGCCTCGGGGCTTGTTCATCATAATATAGACAAAACTGTTTTTAACCCTTGGCTTTATCTGCTTATCCATGTAGGTCACAACATCCTTGCGCGGATCTATTTTCATGCCTACCTCAGCGACAGCCCCATTTACCTTGACCTTGCCTGCCGCAATTTCCGCCTCGGCGGCACGTCTCGACATTATGCCGCAGTCGGTAAAGAATTTTTGAAGTCTTATAAGTTCAGAATTGTTTGACATATCTTTGTGTCGGATTTATTCAAAAAATCCGAAAGGTCCTTTTTTTATTTTTATTTCTTCGATGTCTTCTTCAGCTAATAGCGGGGAAGTGGCTAAAACCGTGTCCCCCGATTTAAAAAATACATAACCCAGAATGTCTCCCTTTTTTACAGGAGCGCTTATCATTCTGTTCAGCTCTGTTTCTTGTGTGATATCGCCTTGAAGCCTTTCGGTGATGAGAGAAACTTCGTAGGGATTAGAGCATCTGACTGTCTGCTTTTCTCCGTTTAAAACATAGGTGTCGAAAAGGAGCTCTCCTGCTTCTGCCAAAACTTTTTTCTCGTATTTTTCAAAACCAAAGTCTAAAAGCTTCTTGTGATCGCTCCAGTCATTTGAAGCATTCAGCGTTACCGAAATGAGTGTAAGCCCGTCTCGCTCGGCAGCTGACACTAAGCATCTGCCTGTTTTCTTTGTAAAGCCCGTCTTTACACCTATGGCATCCTCGTACAGCAACAGCATCTTGTTATGATTAACGACAGTACGTACACATTCTCCGTCAACGGTAGAGATAGTCTTTCTGTAGGTGGAAACGATCGTTTTGAAATCGGGATTTTTTAGAGCTTCCGCGGTTATCAAAGCAAGCTCTTTTGCGGTCGTGTAGTGATTCTCACTGTCCAACCCGTGAGGATTTTCAAAGTGAGTATCGGAAAGCCCCATAGAAGCAGCCTTTTCGTTCATCATATCGGCGAAGCCCTCGATACTGCCCCCAAGCTCTATGGCAATAGCGCATGCCGCATCATTGGCACTTTGAAGCAAAAGTGCATATAAAAGATCATTCATCGTATATTTGTCGCCACCCTTCAAATATACCGATGAGCCCTCTATTCCCACAGCCTTTTCGGATACCGTAACTATTCGGTCAAGTGTGGAATTTTCAAGTGCTATAAGCGCGGTCATTATTTTTGTCGTGCTTGCCATTGAATGCCGCTCGTTTGCAGCTTTATTATAAGCGGTGATATTCGCTTCGGGAACATACAGACAGGCGTGTTGAGCGGAAAGCCCAAGATTGCTTTCATTACCTTTGGCGGATATGCTGACAGCAGAGCAGAGTAAAGCAGAAAGCAGAAAGGATAAGATTATATTTTTTTGTAAATTTGACAATTTTCATTCTCCCTGTATTTTATAATTATAATTTGCATTTTGAAGACAAAAAATATTCATAAAATAAAAGGAGCATAATGAAAAAACAGGAATAAGGAGTAAAATTAGTTGGCTGCTTCTTCCGAGCCCTCGGTTGTTTCTTCCTCTTTCTTCTTGCCCTTGAAGACATCCTTCAAGCGTCCGAGTATCTCGGGTGAGCGCTCAATAAGAGATGTTATTTTTTCGACAGAATCGGCAGAGTCATTTACAATAGGCAAAACCTCGACTCTTCCTGCGGGATGAATGACTAAAAAAGCTACAGGAGATACGTTCACTCCCGTGCCTCCGCCGCCGCCGAAATTGGTTGCCTTAGAGGAAGACGGCTCTTTTTTGCCGTTGTAGTCTACGCCGCCCGAGGCGAAGCCCATGCTTATTTTTGACACGGGAACAATGGTGATCTCGCCGACAGTTATAGGCGCGCCCACAACGGTCTCGGATTCCGCAAACTGTTTGATTTTTTCAAGTGAGGTGTCAATAAGATCTGTTAATTTGTTTTCTGACATTTTTTATTCCTCCTATCAGGTTTTGTAGAATTTCCACTTTTTGCCCTGAACAAATCAGGATTTTTCATAACATAAATCAAGGCAGATATAACCAGCCCCGACGCATTCAAAAGACAGTACTGAAGGCAGATATCAAGCTTAATGCTTGAGTCCTCTTTTGTGAAGTCGGGTACAACACTTATGCTTCCCTTATAGGATTTCTTTAGCGTAGTGAAGTTGTCCAGAATTTGAAGCAAATATGCTACGGCTTGGGATATTACACCGTACATTATCGCCGTTTTGGATGCTTCCTCCGTTGCGACAACAATATCTATTTTTGAAACCTTGATCCTTGCGCGCTTTAAGAATGAGCCTAAAATTTTCTTTAAAAAGTCCGATGCTGATCTGATAAACTTGAGAATGTCGGAAGCGGAAGGCTTTTTCTTTTTGTGAGCTTCGGACGCCTTTTTGGTAACAGAAGCTTTTTTCTTGCGCTTTCTTTTGCCGAATAGTCTTGCAAGAAATTCCTTTCGAGACATTTTCTTTTTAGGCTGCTTTTTCGGTAAAATTCTGTATTTAAGAAACAGAAAGCTAAGCGATATTTGAGGCTCTGCTTCGTATTTAATACGCAGCTTTATAGGGGCGAGCAAAATAACGGCAAGAATAGCTAAAACGATTAAAAGAATAATTATGCCCATCCCCTCCTTTAATATTATATAATTGTTATATATTATCTGCCGAGTTGTCTTCGTTTAATGCGGCTTTTGCTTCGTTTTCTTCGATAGATTCGTCTATTGCCTCGTCAAGTGTCATTTGATTTTTATCGGGCAGCTCGGAAAGCTGATCCTCCATTCTTGACATAAGCTCCGCAACCTCCTCCGAATTTACACCGGGTAATTCCGAAAGAGAAGAAATTCCGAAGCAGCGTAAAAAGTTTGCAGACGTTCCGTAGAGCATAGGACGTCCGGGAGCATCGAGCCTGCCCTTTGCTTCGATCAGACCTCTTTCCAGCAGAGACGATACAGCATAGTTGCTGTCAACTCCGCGGACGGTGTCTATATAAGAGCGCGTTACAGGCTGATTGTATGCTACTATTGCGAGTGTCTCAATTGAGGATGTAGACAGATTTCCGTTACGGCGTATTCCGAGCGCCTCGCGAATATATGAGATATATTCCGCTTTCGTGCATAGCTGACATTCCTTTTCAAATGTAAGGAGTATAACACCTCTCGGCACATCGGTCGAATTGTTATATAATTCAGCATATGCTTTTATACGTGATACAGTCTCGGATAACTCCATTTCAAAAACCTTTGATAGCTGCTCGTATGAAACGGGATGCCCTGCGGCAAAGAGAACCGCCTCAAGAGCCTGTTCAAAGTTGAGCGCGGGAAGCTCTTCGTTCAATTCTTTTTCTTCCGATACAGCTTCAATTATTGCCTGCTCGTTCATATTATCAGTCATTTTCACCTTGCTCGCTTTCTTCGGTTATTTCACTTTTTTCGTTGTTTTCATCTTCGGGAGGAACATAATTCGGATTAAGCTCAAACTTTACTGTGAGCCAGTCCTCTTCCTCTCTGTATTCTTCTTCGTCTTCCTCTTCCGAAGCATTTAAAGAAGCTATCAAAATCCTTTGCTGCTTGATAAGCTCCAGAATTCCCATAAACGTTGCCAACAGCTCGGATTTGCTCTCGGAGCTTTTTAAGAGGAAAAACAGGGAAGCAGAGCCTTGTATATTCAAGGTCTCGATGACATCAGCTATCTTTTTCTCAACATTGACTATCTTTGTTTTGATAAGAGGAGATATGTATTTTTCGGGTGCCTGTTCTGAGAGCCTTATTCTGTTGAGCATGTTGTTCAGGGCTTTTGAGAGCAGAGCGGGATCAAGCCCCAAAGGAAATCCTTTTTCGGGCGGAATTTCGTCTTCTTCCTTTATCATTCTTCCGTAGTATTCCTCGTAAAGCGGCTTCAATGCCTTGGCTGCATCCTTCGCCTTCTGATAAAGAAGAAGGGTATCAATAAGCTCTGCGCGAGGGTCTGAATCATCATCCTCATCCTTCGGCAAAAGAGTCCTGCTCTTGAGCAGCATAAGCTCGCTTGCCATAGTGATAAATTCGCTCGCTATTTCAAGATCCATTTTTCGCGCTTCTTCAATATACGCAATATATTGGTCGCATATTTCAGCGATTGAAATGTCAATAATGTTGACCTTGTTTTTTGCAATCAAGGTCAGAAGAAGATCCAAAGGGCCTTCATATTGGTCGAGTTTGTAGCTTAAGTCCTCCATATGACTCCTTTTTATGCTTTAAAGATTGAAGGGGATGAGATTTACTATAAATTCCATTCCGCGCGAAGCGAGAGAAACAAGAAGGGACAAGGGTCCGTCCAATAAGCCCGCCCACAGTAAAATGAGAAGCGCGAAAGAAATGTATCGTTCGTATTTCATAACTCCGAAATAGTATTTAGGAGGTAAAAATACGTAAAGCACTCTCGAACCGTCAAGCGGCGGTACGGGAATCAGATTGAATATTGCAAGAGACAAATTCATTATATGGCTGAGCTGTAGGAATATCAAAAGATATGCTAAAAATTTAGCTGCAAAATCGGATATCTCTACGTTTTCAGCAAGCTGAAAGCAGCCCCACAGTGCGATATAATATAAAAGAAGACTGACAAAAGCAAGTATAAAGTTGC
>SVQV01000126.1 GCA_015065175.1 Oscillospiraceae bacterium
ACGGATTCGGGAAGACTTTTGGGCGGAATGGTATCGACGAGAAACGCAATAGAAACGCTTATTATCGTGGCAACTCTTGGCTACGTTGAGCTTTTTCTTATACCTATGGCGGTTATGGTAAAGGTAATAGTTGCCGTCGTCACTCTGATACCGCTTGGAATGGTATCTATGATGGGGATTGACGGTGACTCACTGTTCGGGTACTTGGGGCATATTCTCACTTTTTTGACACATAAGAAAAAACTACATTTCAGGAGACCTGACGATGAGCAAGCAAAGAAATGAGTACGTGCAGGATTTTATTCCCGTTAAGAACATTCGTCACGGTATCATAGAAACCACCGATGGCAGGTATATCAAAATACTTGAGATAGAGCCTATAAACTTTATGCTTCGCTCTGAAAAAGAGCAATTTGAGATAATAATTTCTTTTGCGAATTGGTTGAAAATATCACCCGTGCGTTTACAGTTTAAGTCTGTGACAAGGAAGGCTGACTATGAGAAGCATATTGCAAGATTGCGTGAGGAATTAAGGCATGAGGATAATCCCAAATGTAAAGAGCTTACCGAGGGATATATCGGTCTTATTAGGGACGTTGGAAGAAGCGACGCATTGACAAGGCGTTTCTTTCTGATATTCCAATATGAAGACCTTATAAAAACCGATGATTTTGGAAAGATCTACGCGAAAATTGAGGTGGCAGAGCAGAACGCAAGAGCTTATTTTGCGCAGTGCGGTAATAACATTCTTCAGCCGCAAAACGAGGATGAGGCGGTAGCAGAGATCCTTTATACGTATTTTAACAGGAACTCATGCACCGATGAGCCGTTCGCGGACAGAGTACAGCGTATCATACTCGACCGTATGAAGATGGAGGGTAAAACGCTTGGTGTTGATACTATCCCGGATATTCCTGTCCTTGATTTTGTCTCTCCGCGCGGTATCGACCTTACGCATAGCTCTTACGTAATTATGGACGGCTTATACTATACCTTTCTCTACATTAGAGCAAACGGCTATCCGAGTGCAGTGAGAGCGGGGTGGACTTCCTTGCTTATAAATGCAGGCGAGGGTATCGACGTGGACGTTCATTTGAGGAAGGAAAGCAGGAGCAAGACCATTGACAAGGTGGCACAGCGAATACGTCTTAACCGCACAAAAATGAACGGAGTTCAGGATACGAGTACCGATTATGAGGAACTTGCAAATTCGATACAAGCGGGCTACTACATAAAAAATGGGCTTGCCAACAATAATGAAGACCTGTTCTATATGTCGGTATTTATCAGCGTTTCGGCAAAGACGCTTGATGAAATGCTTTGGAGAAAACAGCAGATAACGGTCACCGCATCAAATGCTGAACAGCAGATGATTACCACAGACCGCTCGGAGCTTGAAAAATTACTTGTCCAAAGACGAAAAAATAAAGAATAACAGGAGGAACAAATATGCTTTTGCAGGATGAACAGCATATAGTGAAATGGCTGTCGCAATATGGCGTGTTATCAAGAACGCAGATAATCCGTATGCTGCAAAAGCCCAAAGCGACAGCCGACAGGATACTCAAAAGCCTGAAAAAACAAATGAGGATTGCCGACGTAAGCGGGGGATATTACGTGGGGCTGGATAAGATGTGCCGTCCCGATCAGCGAACGATACTTGCTGTATGGGTGCTATTAAAATTCATAGATGAGGTTGAGCCAATGGCGCATTATCCCGCGTCGTATCCCTCGCAGTTATTTTTCTTGAAAGGAAATACGGGGTATGAGATAGTGGTGCTTTATGAGGGCGAGGGGAGCAATTTAAGACTTTTACAGCCTGATGAGGATCTGAAATACATCATAGTGGTACCGCACGTATCAATGATACGGACGCTGCCTGTACCACGCGCGGAGTGCCTTTTTGCAACTGTAGATTTCAGGGGTGAGGACGAGCCTTTGATAGAATTTTATACAGAAGGAGCGACAGATGAAGAAGAATAAGTTTCTACTTACCTTATCGCAAACCGAGGAATATCTGTATAGCTCGTATGAAATGACAAAGCAACTAAGAGAGCTATATGAGAGAGGAGAAAAGGAAAACGCATTCAGACTTGCGTTTACACTTCAACCAATCACAGAGAGAATAGCGCTGCTCGGACGGGCTTTACCTACATATACAGCGTATCCAAAGGCACATTTTATGGTTAATAAGGTTATAGAAAACAGCGTTCCTGTGGATATAGGATTTACAAAAGAAGGCTGGTTTTCTGTAAGACTTCCTATGCTTTTACCGAAAAAAGATAAGGGGACAACGGACTATATAAGACAGATTTTATATCCCGCAATGCAGAAGTTTTTCTCAGGTAAAGAGCCATGGAGATGCAACAGATCGGTGCTTATATACCGTCACGTATATGATGAGGGAGACATGGGACGAAGGCAAATAGATCACGATAATTTTGACGTAAATATGGTATCGGATATTATTGCGCTATACGTTCTTCGCGATGATTGTCCGTCTGTTTGCTCACATTTTCATTGCTCCGCCTTTGGTGACAGTGATAGAACTGAGATTTATGTAGTACCTGAAGAGGACTTTATTTTGTGGCTTGAAGCCGAAAAAACAATGCCCAAACGTGGGGTGACGCTATATGAAAACGCTTCTAAAAAGTAGAAAAAGCAATTCCGAAAACGGTGTGTTTTACGGTGTGAAAAAGCGGATATGCTTTAAACTGTCAAAACCCAAGAAAAATAAGGCGTTGATGTGGATTTTTTATCTTGCATTTCGCCAAAGAGAGCAGTCGCCATGGCGAACTTCTCCTATGAACGGAGCGTTACTATGATACAGCTACACTCGGGCAGTCACACACATCTTATTCTCGCGCTTCTTTCCGTTGTGGGAGAGTTCCCGTACCGTTCGCTTAATTTGCTTGGAAGTGAAGAAGTATTCAAAAAGCTCGTAAGACGACTTTTAGATAAGCAAATAATCCGTCATACCGAAACGGGAAGGACTGTATATGCAAAGCTCTTGAACGTTTCAGGAAAAGGACAGTATAAAACCATACGTTTGCACTCTGAGGCAGTACCCGTTTTAGAGTGGCTTGGATATGCGGACTACTATATGGAAAATTATTATGAGCGAAAATTCCAAAGTGATATTTCTCATGTGGAGCGAAATCATCGTGTTGCAGAGGCAATGGCAATGTTTTTGAAAATCGGTTTGGAGATATGCCCATATTTACTTCCGACACTTGCTGAGGAACTGACACGAAAGCATTTTTCAGAGCCTACCGTCTATCCCGCAAAAATCATAAAGACAAGCGGAACTACGGAACTGAATAAAACTACCTTTACCCGTATGGTTGCCGCTGTGTTTACGCATGACGAATGCTACGCCGTATATAATACGAGAAGCGCAGCTATGAAATGGAGTGGTATGGGCGAGTTCAAAAGCAAACAAAATTTGATAGAAATAGCGAGAATGAACGGCAGCATAAATGACGTAAACTCCGCTATACTTTTCGGAGCATCGGGAGATACAGCCATTGAAACGCTGAAGACATCGAATAAGACGGGACGTCTTGAATATCGGTTTGATGGTACGTACAATCATGTGTATTTCATTGAGTTGAACGCAAACGGAGTTCGTCATCTTCGTCTGTTTCTCTTGCATAGGTGGAAGGAAAGACTTCTTGAGCTTTTATTTAAAGACCAGACCCGTAGCTTTAACAACGGTCATTTTGAGTATGACGCATATGTTGACGGAGCTTACGTTCTTTCGCATTTCGATGGAGATATTGCAAGACTCATTCGCTTCAAGGAGGCGATAGAGCATTATGGGTATCCAAATGAGGTGCTATGCTTTCCGCATCAGGTGAAATACGTGAAAAATTACCTCGGCAGTCACTTTACAATTAAAGTTATAGATATCGAAACTATAGAGAAGAAATTCGGTATTGGAAAGGATAAGAATGAAAGTAAATAAAAGACAGATATTTATAATTACCCTTATAGTACTTGCTTTACTTTTGCTTATGTATGTATCGGGAATAGTTGCCCAAGGATACGTTAATTACTCTGCTTGGCTGAGGACAGGCGGTATGACGGGAAAGGCAACTATGAGATTTCCAAGTTTTAACCCCATAACCTGTTATGCGAGCGCATTTACCGCTGAAGGTCTATGTAGCTTACTCATAATTATAGGCTTATGCGCAGGCGGCTATGTAGTGTATAAATTATACGATAAGTTTGACGGTAATAAAAAGGATCCGCGCGGATTTACTACAAACTCATCGGGTGTGTACGGTACGGCGAGCTTTATGAGCGAAAAAGAAATGAAGAGAATGCTTGAGTTGACGACACCTGATAAAGCAGAGGGCGTTATACTTGGCGAATATAAGGGAAAGACGGTGTGTATGCCTAAAGATACACGGCTTAACAGACATATTGCAGTATGCGGAGCATCGGGAACGATGAAGTCTCGTGCCGTCATACGAAACGCGCTGTTCCAGCATTTGAAGAACGGCGAATCTGTGGTGATAGCGGACGTAAAAAGCGAGTTCTACACCGATACGGCAGAGATGTTCAGAGAAAACGGCTATGAGGTTAAGGTATTTAATCTGGTAAGTCCGAGTAACAGCGATTCGTGGAACTGTATGAGTGACCTCGGCGGAGACACGCTTCTTGCCCAGATACTTACTAACGTTATCATAGGAAATACCAGTTCGGGTAAGGGAGATCACTTTTGGGACAACGGTGAGGGCAATCTGCTTAAGGCACTTGTATTATACGTCGATAGAGATACCAAACTCAGCCCCGAAGAAAAAAATCTTCCAACGGTATATCGCCTGCTTACTCAAAATAGCGAAAGTCAGTTAGCTGGGATATTCTCAAGACTACCGCTTGACCATCCCGCTCGTGCTCCGTTCAATTTGTTTTCCCAAGCCAGTGAAACGGTAAAATCGGGTATCATACTGGGACTCGGTACACGCTTGCAGGTGCTGCAAAATAAAGCCGTTCAGAGTATTACGTCTCGCTCTGATATAGATCTGACGCTACCGGGTAGAAAGAAGTGCGCGTATTTCCTTATACTGAGTGACCAAGATACAACGATGTCATTCCTCTCATCTTTGTTTTTCTCATTCCTGATGATAAAGCTCACGCGCTATGCCGATACACGGCCCGAACATAAATGCGACGTCCCCGTAAATTTCGTTCTCGATGAGTTCAACAATATAGGAAAACTCGGCGGGGCAGAGGACGGATCGGACTTTACACGGTTCTTAAGCGTATGTCGTTCAAGAGATATCCGAGTAATGCTTGCGGTGCAGTCTCTTGGACAGCTACAGAACAGATATCCGAATAATCTCTGGGCAGAGATAATCGGAAATATGGATATACAGCTCATGCTTGGTTGCACGGATGAGGTCAGCGCCAAATACTTTTCGGAGAGGAGCGGGGAGATGAGTATAGAGGTTAATTCTACAATGACTACACGGCGTACATTGGCAGTAGCTCAAATAATTCCCCAATATCGACACACTCAAGGTCTTGGTAAAAGAAAATTGCTGACACCCGATGAGGTGCTTCGGTTGCCCAATGAAAAAATGCTTTGCGTGGTTCGAGGCTGTAACGTGCTTATGCTTGACAAGCTGGATTTCACAAAGCACCCCTATTCGAGGCTGATACGAAAGATATCGGTTTACGATTATAAGCCCGTATTACATACAGAGGCAAACCAGTTATCCGAACATACGGAAAAATCTAATTTGCACGGCTCGGCAGTACCGCCCAAAGATTTTTAGAGGGGGTATGACACGTTCTTATAATACTCCCGCAATAAAAACAACAAAGTAAAAAAACAAAAATATTAAAATCAAGGAGGAGTCAGAAAATGACCAAAAAGAAAAATGAGCTTCCCGTAGAGGAAGCCGCAAATCTCCATACTGATATGGAAATCAACGACGAAGTAGTGTCCGGTTGCGAAGACGGCAGCGGAATTCACGAAAAGGAGTCCGTGTGTCAGACCGAATCGGAAATTACCGCAAGTGAGGAAAAGGAGTTCGAAGAAAAGCCCAAACGCAAGAGAAAGACGGCTGTAAAGAAAAATGAGTCTGATACAGAAGCCAAGCCTTCGCCTGAAGTGGCGGACCAAATCGAAAAAACACCTGAAGCTG
>SVQV01000127.1 GCA_015065175.1 Oscillospiraceae bacterium
AAACTGCCTTTCCGCATGGATAAACGGAAATTATATTGGCAGACATGAGGGCTATTCCTGCGAATTTACTCTTAAGGTGGATAAGGCTTTTCTGCTTGAAGGAGAAAATGAAATTACCCTTGCGGTATCAAACAACCGCTTAAAAGGATATATGGACCGTCCTGTTTCGGGTCTTACGTCAAGAGCCGCAAACGAATGTACAGGCGGTATCTGGGGAGATGTGGAGCTAAGAGCCTATCCCGACGGACTTTATGACGCCTGGGTATCTACTTCAAAAGATACCTCCTCTTTTACCTTCAAATGCGTAGGCGGCGAGAAGGTCGAAAAGAAGGTAGAAATATATGAGGGCAAAAAGCTTATAAGGACGGTCATTATTCCAAAAGGCGAGACCGAAATTACACTTTCTTCGGAGGGATTTAAAAAGTGGACTCCCGACACGCCCAACCTCTACGAAGCAAGGATAAGCACCGAAAATCAGTCGCTTTCGCTCCGCTTCGGTATAAGACGGTTGACAAGCAAGGGAACGAAGCTTTATCTTAACGGCGAGCCTTATTTCTTCCGCGGTACGTGTGAGCATTGCTATCATCCTGTGACGGTACATCCCACAAGAGATAAGAGCTATTACATAAAGGTGATAAAGACCTTAAAGAGCCTCGGCTTCAACTCTGTGCGATTCCACACATATATTCCTATGAGAGAATACATGGAGGCAGCCGACGAGCTTGGTCTGCTTTTCGAAGTCGAGACACCTAACAACACTTCATACGAAGAATGGCGCGACATCGTAAACTCATGCAGGCATTATACCTCGGTCTGCGGATACTCCTCGGGAAATGAGATGATGATAGACGAGGATTATATTGCTCACCTCAATTCCTGCGCAGATTACGTGCATAGTGAAAGCGACTCACTCTTCTCTCCTATGTCGGCTATGAGAGGCATAGAATACTTTTCCTACGGTGACTGCTGTGTCGAAGCGCCCTTCAAGCACAACCCGAAGCGTCTTGAGGCACTCGGAAAATTCTGCGATATGTATAACAGCTATTCTTTGGCAACTACAAGCTATTTCTCAAGCAAGGGCGACTACAAAACGCTTGACACCCGAAACGTAATTTATAAAAAGCCCATACTTTCACACGAAATATGCATACAGGGAACATATATAGACATTGGGCTTATTGAGAGATACAGGGGCACACGTATAGGAGAGACCGAATTTATGTCATCGGTCATTGAGCATCTGCGCGACAAGGGACTTCTCGAGAAGGCTCCTCTCTATTATAACAACTCTGTAAAATGGCAGATGATGCTCAGAAAGCACTGTTTTGAGCTTTGCAGACGCGCGGAGACCATGGCGGGCTACGATTTTCTCGGAGACATAGACACACACTGGCACACCTTCGGCTACTGTGTGGGTATGATGAACGAGTTCTACGAGTTGAAGCAAGGAGAAAGTGTTGAAAACGTGCGCCGATATAACGGAGATGCGGTGTTGCTCTGCGACCTTCCCCATAACGTAAACTATAACACGGGAGACAAGGTCACGCTTCCCATACTTGTTTCAAACTACGGAAAGAAGATAGAAAAGGCTACGCTTTCTTTAAGAGTCAAGTGCGGAAACAGTATCATTCTGCGCCGTGAAATACATCTTTCGGACATAGAAAACGGAGAAATTTCCAAGCTTTATGAGCTTACCTTTAGGATGCCTTACACCGAAAAGCCCGAAAAGGTTACTCTGTTCGCATCACTTAACGGCGGAAATACCGACACTGACAACCTCTGGGAGCTTTATGTATTCCCGAAAACGAAGCCGCTTTCAAGCCGCGCGCTCAAGGCGTCAAACACAAGCGTTATATACGGTGCGACTCTTGACGAGCTTTGCGACAGACTCACAAATGGCGAAAATATATGCTTATTCAGCGCAGAGCCGTTCGGCTCGGTTTCTGTGAATTTCCAGATATCACTTGCAGGCCGTACTAACGGACATTTGGCTACAGTCATCTCGGAGCATCCTATAACAAAGGACTTCCCTCATGAAGGCTTCTGCTCATGGCAGTTCAGGGATATGATAGAGGACGCAAAGGCAGTAGTGCTTGACAACACCTCATTGCCTCACGAGCCTATTATAGATATAGCGTCGGCATATAAAAATGCGCACAGAGAGGCTATGCTTTTTGAATACAAGGTAGGCAAAGGAAAGCTTATCGTCTGCACACTGAAGCTGAACGAGCTTGACAAAGGCGCAGTATATCTCAAAAACAAGATAATCTCCTATGCCGTAAGCGAGGATTTTGAACCTGCGCAAAGCCTCTCGATTTCTGCTTTCCGCCGTCTATGCAACGGCGAATCTGTAAAAGAGGAGCAGAACGAAAACGCAGCGTTTAATAAAAACGATATTACTATGTAATTTATAATTCCCTCTCGGCTTTGAGAGACAAAAACAACCGAAGTACTGCTTATCAAGGCAATTCTTCGGTTGTCTTTTTAGTTTTCTTTACTAATTTTATAGATCACTTTTTGTTTTCCGCAAGCTCGGCTTCCGCCTTTTGCCAAAGATTTCCGATTTTCCAATTCATAGTGTTAACGAAGCCCCTGTCATCAAATACGTTTTGCGCTTCTTGTCTGAGGCTTCTTGCGTATTCGTTCGCTTCTTTCAATTTCTCTTTAGCCTTCTCTATTTCGCCTTTAGCGGTAAGCTCCAAAGAAGAAGCCAAAAGCTTACAACGCTCGGCATGATATGTAAGATACTTCCAACTGAGCTTCTGCGCATGGCAAAGCTTATCATCGTCAAGATGCGCCGAGATCTCGGGAAGGAAAGAATCTACGAGAGCGATCATCTTCGCAAAGCTTTCTGCATTTTCTGCGTTAATTACTTTTTTCTCAGCGCGCATATAAGGCAGGTCATTCAGACGAGAAAGCTCAGCAAGATAATCCTGCACCTTTCCTCCGTCCGCACCGAATGCGTCAAGGAAATATTTATCAGCCATAGTATCGAAATCTGCATTCTTATTCCAGAGAGCCTCTGCCATGCTCAGCATACCGAGAGAGGTGGGCAAGAAGCAACGCTGAACCTGACAGCTTACCATACCGTTAATGCCTACACGGTCAAGCTCTGCCATATCTCTGAACAAAAGCTTTGAGCTTTCATAGTAGCCGAGGTCATTATAATGGTCCCACATATAGTGGTAGTCAAAGTCGAAGGAATCTCCCTTGAAGCTCTTCTGCCACTTTTTAAGGTAAGCAATATTCTCGGAAATATTTTCGGGGAATGTAAGCTTATTTTTGACGAAGGGAGAAAGCTCATCGTCACGAAGCTCTTTGGCATCCGAAAGAGTCTGAGAATAGGAGCGGGTAATAGGCGCAAACATCAAGGTAAAGCGATCGGGATTGTTGAGCTTCGCTCTTACGGGCTCCCAGAGCAGATCTACGTATATAAGGAAAACTACCTTTACGTCAATATTCTCTTTGGTCAATTCCTCGTCAATTCTGTTAAGCAGGTCTATATAAAGGTCGGATGGACGGTGTGGCAAACAATTTTCGCATTCGCAATGGTTATTACTTCCGTCGGCAAGCCATACATGCAGATAATTCACCTCGGGAATGTCCTTGCAGTATTCAGCAACCGCCTTTGCAATAGTATCCTTTACATAGTCGGATGAGTAGCATAAATTTGTATTAAGCGGAACGCCTCCGAAGAATTCTCTTTTTCCGTTAAGCAATGCGAGGCAGCTTCTTGCCTTGTCGGATATCTCCTGCGGCTTGGTGTCCCAGCCGCCGCCCACTATACCGAATGGCTCGCAGGTCCAGCCGTGTCCTGTCGCATGGTAAAGCATACCTCTGCGGCTTATCTCACGTATAGACTGATCTCTTATACCGATAGCGTCCTCGCGTGTAAAGGACTCGCCCTCATAGATAGGATTGAATTCACTCTGATACCAAAGCTTATAGAAATGATAAGGGACATCAAACTGATTGAAATATCCGTTCATTCCCACCTTGGGAAGCCAATCTATCATATTTGCTACGTTGTCATAGCTGTCGGCACCTTCAATACATACGGCGCGGTGACGGTATGATGCCGCTTCAAATACACATACATCTACATTCTTCAATTCATAGGAAGGAATTACCTCTCCGTCCGCACCGGGTCTTATAAAGGCGCAGCCGAGCTCACGGAGAAAGCGGTATGCGGCGATAAGAACGCTTCGGGAATTTGCGCCCGTTATATAGCCTGCGTTTTTCTTTACGCATATAGAAATGGCATCGTCGTATTTCGGATCCTTGACCTCGGGAAGAGGAAGCTCGGGCGAACATCCGACCCACAAAACGTCCTTTCTCGCTGCATCGTACTTTTTGCAGCACATAAGTATATAATCGTTTGTCGCATCTATTTTTGTAAGATACCGTTTAAGCTCGGTTGCCGCAAAATCAACAGCTTCACAGTTTCCTATTTTAGCAATTTTCCAGATCATATTTTTTCCTCGCTTCAAAATATTTTTTAGCTTGTATAAAAATTATATCACACACTGTTTTTTCAGTCTATAGCTTTTTTGCTCTGAAACATCACAAATTTGAGATTATTTATCATTTTCAAAAAAGGCGAGCGCTTCTGCTTTTCTCTTATCCAAAAACCATTTCCAAGTAGAACCGTCAAGGAAAGGATTTTTTTCTTCGCCGAGGTGCAATATCTTTTCGTTATGCTTATTGTCACCGAGGTGATTTCCTATATGAAGCTCTACGGGAGAATTATAAACCTTTTCTATGCTCTTTATAAAATCGTCGCGCAGGCTGAGCGGAAGTCCGTATCTCTCAAGATATTTACGTGACATTGTATTGAGCCCTCCGCCACCGAACGTGCCTGCTCTGTAGTCCCGACCTTTATCGGAGGCATTGAAGAAGATAGACATAGTTCCTTTGGTGTGACCCGGGGTTGAGACAAAATCAAACTTTTTATTGCCTATAACTACACGGTCGCCGTCATTGAGGACAAAATCGGGCTCAAATGGCTCTTCATAGCGCATGTTGAATTCATTTGTATACTGAAGTCCGTCCCTTCCGCTGACTGTGTCCTCGTCTCCTTTTCCTATATAGGTCTTAGCGCCTGTCAATTCTACCAATGCGCGTGTTCCGCCTATATGGTCTATATGTCCGTGAGAGTGTATTATATGCTTTATATCACGGTAATCAAAGCCGATCTCTTTTATATTCAAGAGTATCTGATATAAGGTTTTCGGCATACCTGTGTCAAGCAAAATTATTCCGTCCGTACTGTTTATAAGATAGCAAGGGGCGGTCTGAGAACCTACGTGATAAACGTCATCACAGTATTTTGTGGGAGCTAATTTTAGTGTCCAGTAGCTCATAATATCCTCCGTTATGTTTTTTATTTTATTCTACCATATAAAACAAACATTTTCAACATTTTTGGAATAAATTTCTATTTTTATATAATAAATTTCCTATAAAACTACACACTTTAAGTGTATAATGTGATATAATAGAGAAAAGCATCCGAGGAGGCATATATGGAAAGAACCGATACTTATATAAGCTACGATGATTATTCGGCAACCTATGACACGGAAAAAATGTGCTTTACACTTTGCGACGGAAGGAATGAGTGTGTAAAGAATTTGCGGATAAGTAATATTTATGTGGGGAGAAAACAAATAGAAGCCGCTTCCGCTTTTATAGACTGTAGGCTTGAACAAGGCAACACCGTAGATAAAAAGTATATTAAAGCGAAATTTGCTTGTGAGTCTGCAATTGACTATATTACCCTCATCATTTATCTTGGCAGATTCGGATTTGATTTTAAGATAGAAGCTCCCAAAAAATGCCGAGCGGATATTTGCGCAGATATAGCTTTTGGCGACACAAGCGAGGACACATATCCTATGTCGAACGATAACGAAAGCCCTGTTATACGCTCGGCGGTAGGTCCTGCTATCTCAAACTGCTCGAATATGCTTTTTGACAGAAAAAGCGACAGTCTTATTGAATTTTCGGACAATAAAAGCGTACGGCTCGGTTACGACTGGGAAACGGGTATATACTCCTTCAATGCCTCGGTAGGTGTAGGTATAAAAGAAAAGACTTTCAGCACCAGTCTTGCGTGCCCTGACCATGGTGTCAGCATTGAGGAACTGGAACC
>SVQV01000128.1 GCA_015065175.1 Oscillospiraceae bacterium
AAAAACAGTATTATTCCACCGATGGAAGCGTTGTTGAGATTGCAGAACTCGCATTTGATTATTGTGATACTTTGGAAAGCCTAGTAATACCGTCAAGCGTGACAAGTATTGGTCCTGCGGCATTTCAAGGTTGTTCCGGATTGAAAAGCATAGAAATCCCATCCAGTGTTACTCGCATCGGGAATTTTGCATTTTCTGGTTGCTCCGCTCTGACAAGTATAGAATTTTCTGCTAAAGTAACAAATTTTGAAAGGTATACGTTTCAGAATTGCACTGCTTTAAAGAGTATAACTCTGCTGTCAGGCACTCCCGTGACGCTTGCTGAAAATGTTTTTGCTAGGGCGGGAATTGAAGCAATTTATGTTCCCGCAAAGGCAATTGATGCGTACAAGGCGCATGAGGATTGGGCAGAATACAAGGATATAATTTTCCCGATTGACGGTGCGACGGTTTCGTTCGGAGAATATAAGGTTAAAAAGGGCGGGACTGTGAGTGTTACTGTTTCTATCGAGAATAATCCCGGTATTGCTATCGCATCTATCACGCTTGATTATGACAAAAACGTATTTACTCTTAAGAGTGTTGAAAACGGTGAGATATTTGAGACCTTGGATGCGGGTGTAAACCTTTTGTGGAGTGCTGACGGAGACTGTGAGGGTGACGGAGTTTTGGCGACGCTTACCTTTGAAGTGAATGAAAATGCCGAAGAAAAGGATTACATTTTGAGCGCCAGAGTAAACGAATCATATAATGAGGACTACGAAAATGTGAACCTTGCAGTATCCGACGGCAAAATTACCGTTTATGATTTCGTATACGGTGACGCAAACGGCGATGATGTTATAAGCGCGCTTGACGTACTCTTGCTCAGAAAGTATGTGGCTAACTATGATTATTCCACAGGTGCTTCGACAGTTACAGTATATGCGGGCGCAGATGCCAACGGCGACGGAAGCGTTAACGCGATCGACGTATTGCTTATGCGCAAGTATATAGCAAATTACGACTATAACACAGGAAATTCAACTATAGTTTTAGGTCCTAATTCTTAAAAAGTTTTTAAAAGTTAAAGGGTTACCGCAAATAATTGCGGTAACCCTTTTTAAGCTTTGAGAAAATAATAATTACCAGCGGCAGTCGTAGCTGCCGTCTTCGTTTCGGACGATCTCGGTGCCGAAATTTTTTGATCGGGTGATGAGGTCGCCGAGCAGCTCGGGGTCGGTGCAGAGTCTGGGCAGACCTATTTCGGATTTGTTGCCGTCCATGGAGAGAAGTATGGGATAGAGGGTGAGCTTTTTGAGGCTTCCGTCCTCGTTTGTTTCCCAATAGGGAATGACTGTTGTGAACATTCTCTTGTCGGTCATAAGACCTACGGTAAAATCGTTTGAACGTGTTTTGAGAAGCTCGTGGACTGTGTCACGTGTAGTGAGGCCGTACTGACAGTAAAACTCGTCGGGCGCAAACTCAATATTATAAAGCTGAAGCACGAAGTCGCCGAGTGAATAGAATATCGGGCGATCCTTGTATATTTCTATAGGGCGGAGAAGGTGAGGTCCGTGCCCTACTACGGCATGAGCACCGTTATCTATGCAGAAGTGAGCGAAGTCCTGCAAGAATTGCGCGGGATCCTCCTTCTCAAAGCCCTCTACGTCGTGCGCATGTAAGGAAACCATTATGTAATCCGCCTGAAGCTGAGCTTCGTATATAGCTTTTTTGACTCGCTCAAGGTCGGACTCGTTCATCTTGCGTGTATAGCTTGTCTTGTTGCCCTTGATAAAATTGATATTTCCAATATATTGCTTATCGTCAGAACCTACGCCGCCGTAATAGCCTTCTCGCTTGGATATTTCACGTGCGGCATTTATTCCGCTCTTTGCGATAATTTCCTTTATCTTTTCGTAGTCCTCGGCTTCAAGCTCTACGTTGGGTGTTACACGGAGCGGATTTACACCCGGACGGCCTTTTATACGCTCGCTCTGCTCGCCCGCGCACATCTGTCCCGACAGAGTAGTGTTCAGAGAAATGAGCGCAACACGTCCCTTTGATGTTTCAAGGTATCGGGGAGCCGACGCTTCTCCGAGGTTTCTTCCGACACCGCTGTGAACAAGTCCGCTTTTGTTTACATAGTCAAGCGTGCAGAGAAGTCCTTCGAAGGAATAGTCCATTATGTGATTGTTGTTAAATGAGGTCATATTGAAGCCGAATTTCTTGATGTCCTCAAGAACCTCGGGATTAGTGCGCAGATATGTGCCTCCGCTCACCTGAGAAGCATAGCATTCGCCTTCGTAGTTAAGAGTTGTTTCGAGATTGAAAAATTTCGCATCTGCCTGATTGATTATTGGAGAAAGCTCAGCGTAGCCCGCAAAGTTCTCCTGTATTCTTCTTCCGATGATAATATCACCGACAGCGCAAAGCTTCATATTAAAGCTCGACCTCCTTTAAAATGCTTTCGATAGCTTTTATTCCGATTTCAAGACCTACAGTCACGGACTCCTTTTTGATCCATTCCTCGCGTGTATGCGCGCCGCCACCCTCGTAAACGCCTATGCAGAGCGCGGGGATTCCGAGAGAAAGCGGTATGTTGCAGTCTGTGGAGCTTGAATGTGTACTAATGTTTACATTTGCCGTTTCTTTTATTACTTTGGCACAAATGTCTTTAAGCTCGTCTATCTTTGAAATGTCGACATTTCCCATACAGGGGCGCTCGCCTATCAGGGTTACCGACAAGTCGATGCCTCTTTCCTTGGCGCTGTTGAATATACGCTCGAAGTGCGCTTTCATTTCGGAGAGACAGCTTTCATTATCCGAGCGGTACTCGCAGAGCATTTTTGCGCTCTGGGCTATCGTGTTTATCGAAGTGCCGCCGCTTATGCCGCCTACGTTATAGGTGGTCTTGCTGTTGTCTATATGAGGTACCTCTATCGAATATATTTCGTTTATTATTTTGGAAAGCTCGGCAATGGCGTTTTTGTTACCGAATGCGCCGTATGAGTGACCGCCCTCTGTAAACACCTCGACCTCATATCTGTGCGAGCCGACACAGCGGTCTGCAATGCTTGAAATATTCGAGTCAAATGAGATGAAGCGGGCAATACGTCCCTCATAGTCCTTAAAAAGCTGCTTCGTGCCCTTCAGATTTCCGAGCCCCTCCTCGCAGGAGTTGCAGACAAGCATAACTCCGTTTGGCGCCGAAAGTCCGTTCTCAATAAAATATTTAGCCGCATAAAGCAATACGACAACGCTTGCCGTATCGTCGCCGACTCCGAGCGACCTGATGTAGGTACCGTCATCCTCGTAGGGAATAGAGTCTGTGTCGGGAAAAACCGTGTCGGTGTGAGCGGTAAAGACGGTTATCTTGTCGCTTCCCTCGCAGTTTATGGGATAGATGACGTTAAGAGCGTCATCTATGTAGACTCCCTTTGCACCTATATTTTCGAGCCATTTTTTGCAGTATTCGGCTTTCTCGTGCTCGTAATGAGACGGCGCGGGAATTCTGCAAAGCTCTTCAAGCGTTTTGTAAATTTCCGCCTTGTGCGCTTCGATGAAATTTTTCATTTCATTGCCTCCTGTGAATTTATACAAATATATTATAATCGAATTTCTTTCAGTTTTCAATATATCACGCGGATATTTTTTGATTTTGCAAGAAATGTTTTTAATATTAAAACATACGGATAAATTGCAATAATTGAGTCTGTTGCACTGCAACAGACTCAGTTATGATTGCCCTTCGGGCAAGATATGAACTATGATATGCTACGCATAGTTATGATGTGACTTCGTCACAGCTTGAAGAAACAAAGATTTTTTATGGATTGATTCTTAAGGAAGCGATTGAGTATTTGTTATAGAGTTGTAGCTCATCCAGTACGTGAAGCGAAGGGTCTCGGCAGAATGCCCGACGTTTAAATAAAAAAATATTTCTTCAAGAGTTTTTTGAAGAGTTTGAGGGACTTTTTTTCAAAAAAGTCCCTCAAGAAAAAGACCGACATTTGCGCCACTTGGGGCGCTTATCCCTGTGGGAAATCAAAATTTGAAGCACACGTGTGGGCAGGAATTGTCGATAAAGCGCGCGACAGTATTAGTCGCCGCAGGTAAATAAAGTTGGCGTTGTGTACTTGGGACACAACGCCATTGAAGATTTAATGTTCTTTTTTACACTTCGGGCAGATAGGCTTACCTGCCGATGTTATTTCTGTAATGTTTCTGAAATGGAGCTGAGCCTCGTCATAACGGTCGTGTAGGAATTTTCGCGTTTCGAGCCTTGAGGAAACGACCGAACGCTTCATAATGTCCGAAACGTAGTATTTTTCATTCGTTCTTGGACAGACGCATTCGCTTATGTGTGCCATACAGACGGCACATTCGTAAGCGCCCTCGTTTTCTGTAAGCTCATGACCGCAGAAGGGACAGTAGTCGCGGCTTGTGTCGGAATATATCATAGCGCGGAGAAGAATTTGCTGGATGCGTCTGAAGGAGTCAACGTCGAAAATGCTTAAATAAAGCGTTCCGACATCTCCGTGAAGGCGCGGGCTGACAAAAAGATATTCGTCGGCGCATATTCTCGCATTAAGTTTTTCAAGCTCTGTGTGAGAAAGGCTTTCACTCTCACATAGAAGCAGGCAGGCGCGGTAGGTGTGATCCTTCGTTACGTCAAAAATAAGAAGATCTGTATTTTCCAATGCTTCACGTCTGACATTCAGATGCCATGAAAGAAAGTCGGCTTGTACATCTAAGTTTACAAAATCGAACCTTTCGGCGTCGGAAAATGTAAAGTTGAAATGTCCTACAGCGAAAACAGAAAGCAGAGTGCAGAAAGCGGAAAACTCCTTGTTATCGGCAGAATCCCTGTATGAGCTGTCACCCATTTTCTTTTTATTTGCTTCAAACCATTTCGCAAAGTGGTAGACCTGCGCATAGTCTCTGTGACAACGGAAAATGTTTGTTTTCTTGAGAGTTATCTTGTCTTTTGCATTTTTTCTGCACTTCTGGTACACGGGGGCTTTGAGCTTGGAGCGCAAGGTCCTGTCTATAAAGAGCAGCTTTTCAATGCATCGCATCCAGACAGAAACGTGATCGTTCTGCGCTCTCGCGTACTCTATATGGAGCTTTCCTATAGCCAAAAAGTAGGAATTATGGTGTGTGCGGTCCAAAAGGTTGAAATGAAGGTCCTGACAACCGTACAGGATATCCTTAAAGAGCGAAAGAGCGCGCTTGACAAAGGCGAGAATTTCGTCCACCGTGTAGACGAAAACCAGATTTTCATAGAGCGTATAGGTCTCTATATGCTCTATAGTCAGAAGCTTTTTGGGTCTTATTCCGCAGTCCTCGTCGATATCGTCCCAAAGCTCGCTGTGAAAGGAGGCGTGCTTTAAAGAGTGGTTGTTTATTATTTTCACCGTCTCTATAGGGAGTATTTCGTCCTTGTCGCGAAGTCGGATGACCGGGCGCGCGAAAATACGCTTTATGGCGGGTAATGCGCGGATTATTCTGTCGAGAGCTTCCTCTATGTTTCCGAGATGCTTTTCGCTCGGAACGTCAAAGAGCTTTAAATCGTTCAAAACATGCGTGTCAAATTCGGTGTAGGTTATAAGGTTGTTCTCTGCCGAAAAAGTTAAATAATCGGCGTAGACGCTGTCATTTTTATTTTCGGGGGAGTCCTGCATTTTAGTCCTCCTTCAGGCTAAGGATAAATTCACTGCACTTTTTAAGATTCAGCTTTTCAAATTCTTCGGCTAAAAGCTCCTTGTCATCAATGCTCTTAAGCTCTAACTTTTTGACGACCTTACTTAACAAAATAGTTTCAAGCGCTTCGTGTATTATTTTTTCACTCGGTTCAAAGCAAGCGGCGTAAATGCTTACGAAGGACTCTATCTGATTGGCAATTCTGTTACCGAAGGAAATGTTATAGGGCAAAAGCAGCTCTTCAACCTGTGAGATGACGGGAGTCTGCTCAAGCTTGAAGCTTACCTTGCTCTTAGCCTCCTCAAAGAGTCTGTTAAGCTCGGAGGCAGAGATAGAGCGGGGAGGAACAGGAGAAT
>SVQV01000008.1 GCA_015065175.1 Oscillospiraceae bacterium
AGCATATTTCCTGACTCTCATCTCTGTCTGCCGCCGCTAAGTTTATTTTTTTAGACTTTTCCCTTATATCGGATTTATAAAGATCATACAGCGGAAGCTCAAGCATAGAAAGTATCTTCTGACTTAGCCGCCACAGCATATAGCTCTGATCCTTTTTTTCGTCTTTTCCTCGCAAAAGGGCAAATCTGTCTCCCTTTTTGGCTATCCCCGCATAATGTCCCGTGGCTATTTTATCGAAGCCGCCTTCCTTTGCCGCTTCGTAAAGCATAGCGAACTTTACGTAATCATTACATACAATGCACGGATTGGGAGTTCTTCCCTTCAGATACTCGCTCGCGAAATTCTCTATTACCTTTTCGCGAAAAAGCTTTTTGCAATCTATTATCCTTAGAGGGATACCGACAGAAGCGGCGCTTTCCTTTGCGCTTTCTATATCGGCATAATCATGCATGAGCAGTAAAGCGCCTTCTACGTCATATCCCTTTTCTTTAAGCTTTATTGCCGCATATGTGCTGTCAAGCCCACCGCTCATTCCCAACAATACTCTCATTTGTTGATTTTACCTTTCTTTTATAGATATCCGCAAATTCGGACATAATTCACCGAAATTTCAAAAAAACTTCAGTATATAATATTGACATTATGACAATCTTATATTATAATGTTAGTACATTTCAAAAGGATGTATAACACATTTTACATTTAATGTATAAAGAACTTTACATCGTCCCGGAAGGAGAATTTATATGTATTACATAGGTGTTGATTTAGGCGGAACAAATATTGCTATCGGAATAGTTGACAGCAATATGAAGATCATAGAAAAAGGGAGTGTCCCCACACTGTCTAACCGCGACGGTGAGCTTATTATTCGCGACATGGCAAATCTCGCGAACAGCCTGATTAAAAAGTGCGGTCTCAAGGTGTCGGATATCGCCTCTGTCGGAATAGCGAGCCCCGGCTCTATCGATCATAAGAAGGGGCTTGTCGTTTGCGCGCACAATCTCCCCTTCAAGAATTTCCCCATAGTCGATTGTTTCAAAAAATATTTACCCATTGAAAGGGTATTCGTGGAAAATGACGCTAATGCGGCTGCCCTTGCTGAAGCACTCGCGGGTGCGGCACGCGGAACGAAGGACTCTGTAATGATAACTCTCGGCACAGGTGTCGGAGGAGGAATCATTATAGATAATAAGGTCTACAGCGGATTCAACGGCGCGGCAGGCGAGCTTGGACATATTGTTATAGCTCACGGTGGCAGACTCTGCTCCTGCGGAAGAAGAGGCTGCTGGGAGGCTTATTCCTCTGCTACAGGTCTTGTAAATATGACGAAGGAAAAGCTTGCGCAGTGTCGCTCTCTCGGCATCAAAACTCTTATGGAGGACGAACTCACACTCAACAACGGCAAAGTAAACGCCCGTATAGCCTTTAATGCTCAAAAGGCAGGTGACAAAGCAGGAAAAGAAGTCATAAGAGAGTATCTCTCATATCTTTCCTGCGGACTCATCAATATAATAAACACCTTCCAGCCCGAGGTTCTTTCTATCGGCGGAGGGGTTTGCAACGAAGGCGATAACCTTCTCAATCCCTTGCTCGAACTGATAGACGAGGAGCAGTTCACCAAAGACTCAGAAAAGAAAACCAAGATCAAGTTAGCAGTGCTTGGAAACGATGCGGGAATCATCGGTGCGGCAGGCTTGGGGCTTTAATTCTCTGAGATAAACACAATAAAATATTTTCAAAAGGCTGTTACAATTTTTGTGACAGTCTTTTTTATTCCTTATTATTCGGAGAAAGCTGAGCGAAAACAACTGCGAAGAACACTATAGCGCAGCCGAAGATCTCACGCAGATTCATAAGCTCACTATCCTTCCCACCGAAAATACCGAGGATTATCGCACCGCTTATTGCGCCGAATACCGATTCGAGGCTGAGAATAATGGATGCGGTAGCGGGAGGACATTTTTTCTGTCCTATTATCTGCAAGGTATATGCGACACCGCAAGAGAGCAAGCCCGCATAGCATATAGGCAACCAAGCATCCAGCAACTGACTCACATTCGGCTTTTCGGAAAAAATCATAACGGGAGACGCAAGTATTCCCGCAACAAAAAACTGTATGCAGGACATACGGACTCCGTCCGCCTTAGGAGAAAATTCATCTATTACAATAATATGTAGAGCAAAAACTATAGCACCGAAAAAGCAGAGCAGGTCTCCGAGAGATATTGCCGTTCCTCCGCTGAAATCCGCGGAAAGTATTGTCACTCCGAGCAAAGCAAGCACTACACAGAGCCATATTCGCAGACCGACCTTCTTTTTCATAAAGAGTCCAAAAAGCGGGACAAGGACTACGTAAAGAGAGGTTATAAATGCCGCCTTGCCGACCGACGTGCTCATTATTCCGAGCTGCTGCAAGGAGGATGCGACACACAGGACTATTCCACAGGCAATACCGCCCTTGATCTCGTTTTGTGTAAAGGAAAACAGGCTTCTTCCCGTATTATTTATTTTATCAATAATAACTATGCACGGGAGCAAAATAAGTCCGCCGAGCAAAAATCTTATACTGTTAAACGTAAAGGGACCTACGTGCTCCACGCCCTCGCTTTGAGCAACAAAGGCAACTCCCCAGATAAGCGCGGTGAGCAGCAGAGTCATACCGCCGCCCGAAAAAACCTTTTTCATATCTGCATCTCTTTTCTTTTTATTTTAACTATAATATTATACATTAAAGAAACGGCAATTGCAAGAAAAACCGCAAAAAGTTTTGAGCTTTCACTATATTTTTTGAGTTTTTTGAATTTTATTGCTTGAAAAAATGCAATTTTTGGTGTATAATAGCTATATAAATTTATAAGGAGAACTCCCATAGGAATGACAGATTTGAAAAACCGCTATCTTGCGGCAAAGAGAAAACTATTCGAGCGTTACTACGAAAATCAATTGAATCCTCAGCAGAGAGAGGCTGTATACAGCGTAAACAATCCTCTGCTTGTTCTTGCGGGCGCAGGAAGCGGAAAGACTACCGTGCTTGTAAAAAGGATCGCCTTTATAATCAAATACGGAAACGCATACTATAGCGATGTTATTCCCGAAGGAATAAGCGAGCAGGACGTAACCGAATACGAAAAGGCTGCGGAAAGTGCGAGCCGTGAGGAGCTTGAATCTATTATTCCGCTCTTTATTTCCGAGCCGTGTGCGCCTTGGGAGGTGCTTGCCATCACCTTTACGAACAAGGCGGCGAATGAAATAAAGGAGAGACTTGCGCTTTCCTTTGACGATGAAGAAACGGCAAAGCAGATATGGGCAGGTACATTCCACTCCATATGCATAAGAATCCTTCATAAATTCACCGAAGCGGCAGGCTATAAGCCTCACTTCTCGATATATGATACCGATGACAAAAAGCGCCTCGTTTCCGACTGTATGAAGGCTCTCGATATAGATGATAAATTTTTGCCATTACGTACCGTAATGAACGAGATAAGCGCGGCGAAGGATCGGCTTATATCTCCTGAAAATTACGATGTCGGAAAGGATTTAAGAGCCAAGCATATAGCCGAGATATACGCCGAATACCAAAAGAGACTTGAAACGGTCAATGCGCTCGACTTTGACGATATAATTATGAAGACTGTCGAGCTGCTTGAAAATCATCCCGATATTGCCGAATACTACCAGAGAAAGTTCAAGTATATTTGTGTTGACGAGTATCAGGACACGAACTACGCTCAGTTCAAGCTTACAAAGATCTTAAGCGAAGGTCACAGAAATATAATGGTTGTCGGCGACGATGATCAGAGCATTTATAAATTCAGAGGCGCAACCATAGAAAACATACTCAGCTTTGATACTACATACCCCGACGCTAAGGTTATCAAGCTTGAGCAGAACTACAGAAGCACCAAGAACATTCTTGCCGCCGCAAATGCCGTTATAGGTAACAACTCTCAAAGACACGACAAAAAGCTTTGGTCGGCATCTGATGACGGAGATAGACTTTACTTAAACGAATTACCCTCTCAGAACGAGGAAGCCAAATATATAATAGATAAGATATTAGAGCTTGTCGTCAAGGAGAAGATGCATTACAGAGATGTGGCTATTCTCTATAGGATAAACGAGCTTTCCCGTTCCTTGGAGAGCGCTTTCGCGAAAAGCGGTATTCCATACAGGGTAATTGGCGGTCAGCGATTCTTTGACCGCAAGGAAATACGTGACATTATATCTTATCTGCACGTCATATTCAACCCGAGAGACAATCAGCGCTTAAAGAGAATAATAAACGAGCCTAAGCGCAAAATAGGAAATTCTACCGTAGATGCAGTCGAGGAGCTTGCGAACGAGAGCAGGCTGAGCATGTATGAAATAATGCGTGAAAGCACGAATATTCCCGTTCTTTCAAAGGCATCATCCAAGCTCACCGACTTCACGGATATGATGGATGAGATAAGAGACAGCGAAGCAAAGCCCTCCGAAATGATAAAGGAGATATTCGAAAAAACAGGATATCACGCTATGCTCATATCCGAAGGAGAGGTTTCGCAGTCGAGAATAGACAACATTCAAGAGCTTATTACCGCGGCGCTTGAATATGAGCAAAGAGCAGAAGAACCTACACTCGGCGGATTTCTCGAGGATGTCGCGCTTGTTTCGGACGTTGATAAATACGACGAGGATGCAGATGCTGTCGTGCTTATGACTGTACACAGTGCAAAGGGGCTTGAGTTTCCTGTAGTATTTCTCGCGGGAATGGAGGACGGTATATTCCCCTCTTCCCAGAACATTTACAGCGAGGATGAAATGAGTGAGGAAAGACGTCTCGCCTATGTCGCTATAACACGTGCGAAGCAGAAGGTATTTATCACACACGCGCATGAGAGACTGCTCTACGGACGCACGGCGTACAATAAGCTGTCCAGATTTATAAGGGAAGAAATCCCCGAGGATCTGATAGAAAAAGCACCCTCCGCATTTGACTTTAAAGCCGACAGATCGTTTATGAGACCGAAGAAGCCAAAGCCTACGGTCTCTGATGAATTCAAGCGGCGCGCGGATGTCGCTTCGCATATGGAAAACGTTCAAAGGACATCCACCCAAAGCAATTATTACTCCCCAAAAACAGCATCCGATTTCGGTATTATCAAATTTGATACGGGAAGCCGTGTTGTTCATTCGCTGTTCGGAACCGGCACTGTTGTTTCTGCCAGAGAAATGGGCGGAGATATTCTCTACGAGGTAAAGTTTGACAGCGGTGTTACCAAAAAGCTTATGGCGACCTTCGCCAAGCTTCAAAGCGCAGAATAAAACAAAAAATCCGATTCTATTCAAAAAAGATAGGTCGGATTTTTTCAAAGCATTCGGCATATTTTTACATTTTTTTATTTTTTCTATAGACTTATCGAAAATGATGTGCTAAAATAATTTCGTAATATTTGAGAAGTGAGGAAAAATATATGTTACCGCGCGAATTTGAGGAAAGAATGAAAACGGTTCTCGGAGAAGAATATATTCTTTTTAAAAACGAGCTTGAAAACAAGGACGCGGAGCGAGCGTTTCGAGTCAATTCCGTAAAAATAACATCTGAGAAATTCAAAAAAATCAACCCTTTCGTCTCACGCTCAATAGATTTTATTGAAAACGGATATTACTTCAACGAGGACAAAATAGGAAATCATCCATATCATCATTCGGGTATGATATACGTTCAGGACCCTTCGGCTATGATAACGGTAAACGCGCTCGAAATACAGAAGGGCTGGCACATTCTTGATATGTGCGCCGCGCCCGGAGGAAAATCCTCACAATTGGCAGAGAAAGCAGGAAAAAACGGAATCCTGTTTTCAAACGAATACGTTTCTTCAAGATGCAAGCTGATGGTGGGAAATTTTGAGAGACTGGGAATAAGCAACGCAATAGCGTTAAATACCGACGCAAAAACACTTTCCGAATGGTTTCCTTCCTGCTTTGATTTAGTGCTTGCGGATGTCCCATGCTCGGGCGAAGGAATGTTCCGAAAGAATGACAAGGCTATAGAAATGTGGTCGCACGGGAACGTGCTTATGTGCGCGAAAAGACAGAAGGAAATTCTGAATTACGGCGCAAAAACCGTAAAAAACGGCGGTTATCTTTTATATTCAACCTGCACCTTTTCACTTGAAGAAAACGAGATGCAGATAGATGAATTCTTATCCGAGCATCCTGAATTTTCGCTTGTTCCCGTAAAGGAAAGCATATCAAAAAACACCTCCGACGGCAATGTATTTGAAAATGCGCGCTCGGACAGCCTTAAGCTGTGCCGCCGCTTCTACCCTCATATATCAAAGGGAGAGGGGCAGTTTTTCGCGCTCTTGAAGAAAAATTACGGAGACTCCGAGGATTTTGCCTTCAAGGACGCATCTCTGCCGCTGAGTCGAGCCGAAGAAAAGGAAGTGATTTCCTTTATGGAAAAAAATCTCTCGGAATACAAGGATCTATATATAAGAAAATACAATAATAATATTGTGGCGCTTCCAAAGGATGTACCTCTGCCTCCGAAAAGCGTTTTTTGCGCAGGAGTTATGTTAGGCAGTATAAACAAAAACATTTTCACTCCGCATCATCATTTTTTCTCCGCTTTTGGACACAGATTTATACGTAAAATAGACCTCCCCCTTGACGACAAGCGCTTACACGACTATCTCCACGGCGACGTCATTCCCTGTCCCGATACGGAAAACGGATATGCTGTTATATCCGTCGACGGCGCAAGCATAGGCGGCGCAAAAATAGTTGACGGTATGGCAAAAAACCATTACCCGAAGGGTCTGAGACTTAATTGAGTTAAATTATAAAAAAGAACGGAAATAAACATGGAAAATTTCAAAAGACTGACAAAAAACGACATTTCACTGATAGCGCCGTATTTTGAGAAGGAAAGCTCCTTTTCCTGTGACTGCAGTATAGGCGGTTGCTTTATATGGGAGGACTTCTTCCAAACGAAGTATGCTATAATTGACGAAACTCTCGTTTTTCGCATATTTCTGGACAAAAAAACACGTTACACCTATCCGATAGGAAAAAACGTTGAAGGGGCGCTCTCTTTTATAGAGGAAGACGCCAAGGAGAGCAATGTAAAACCGGAATTCTTTGTCTTTTCACAGGACGATCTCCTTTCGCTCAAGGAAAAATATCCCTCTCACGAAATTCTCGACAAGCGCGAATATTACGATTACGTTTACGATTACAGCTCTATGTGCGACTTCAGAGGAAAAAAATTCAGCGGTCAGCGCAATCATATAAATAAATTCAAAAGACTTTACGAGAATTATTCCTTCGAGGAAATAAATGAAACTAACAGAGGCGAGCTTGCTGAGTTTTTCCGAGACTTTAACGCGAGAAGCGAGAAGAAAAATGCCGCTATTGAGTCGGAAGCCGTAAAGATATTCGATGTTCTGGAAAACATGGAGGAATACCGTCAGTTCGGCGGAATGCTCAGAGTAGACGGAAATATAGTCGGCTTTTCTATCGCCGAAAAAATAGGGCAAACAATGTTTATTCACGTAGAAAAGGCGGATATAAGCTATGACGGAGTTTATCAGATGCTTGTCTCCTGCTTTGCTTCGCATTTCGCCGATGAAAATGTGATATATATAAACCGAGAGGATGACGTGGGAGATGAAGGTCTCAGAAAATCCAAGCTCTCCTATCACCCGATATTTTTGGTGGAAAAATATATATTCTCTGTCAAATAACATCAAAAAAAGACAAAAATAAAAAAATCAAGCCGCAAATTTCATTTATTTTTCTATCCCTATTGACAAAATACGAAAAATGTGGTATATTTCCTACTTGTAGGAATTTCATACAAACGGAGGTGTATAATGCCACAGGGTAAGCACTTGCTCGGCATGCCTAAGGGGAAGCACTTGTTCGGCACTGCCAAGGTGGGAGAAAAAGGGCAGATAGTTATCCCGAAGGAAGCGAGAACACTGTTCAACATAAAGCAAGGGGACACGCTTCTCATATTAGGAGACGACGAGAACGGAATTTTTATCACAAAGCCAGATGTTATGAACAAGGTGGCTCTTGAAATTTTTGAAAAAATAGAGGAAAAAGAAAAGTAATTATGGAAACGAAAAACATGTATTCCTCACTCGGAATTTCAAACGAAGTTTTTGATTTTGGGGAAAAGATACTTGAAAAATTAAAGGAAAGATTTGAAAAAATCGACAGTGTGGCGGAATACAATCAGTGCAAGGTCATCTCCGCTATGCAGGAAAATCACGTAAATGCCACACATTTTGCCGCAACTACGGGCTACGGCTACAATGATGCGGGAAGAGATAATCTTGAAAAGGTATACGCCTCCTGCTTTCATTCCGAGGCGGCTCTCGTCCGTCCTCAGATAACCTGCGGAACTCATGCGCTGACTGTTGCGCTTTCTGCAAATCTTCTGCCGGGCGACGAGCTTCTCTCTCCTGTCGGACGTCCTTACGACACGCTTGAAGAGGTCATCGGTATAAGAAAATCCGACTGCTCTCTTGCCGAATACGGAGTTACCTACAGGCAGGCAGACCTTAAAGCAGACGGCAGCTTTGATTATGACGCAATAAAGGCGGCTATAAACGAAAAAACGAAAATGGTCACCATTCAGCGTTCAAAGGGATACCAGATGCGCCCGACCTTCTCGGTCACGCAGATAGGTGAGCTTATTGCATTTGTAAAGAGCATAAAGCCTGATATCATATGTATGGTAGACAACTGCTACGGAGAGTTCGTCGAAACGATAGAGCCGTCCGATGTAGGCGCTGACCTGACTGTCGGCTCGCTTATCAAGAACCCGGGCGGAGGACTTGCTCCCATTGGCGGTTATATCTGCGGAAGAGAGGATCTTGTCGCACGCTGCGCATACAGACTGAGCGCCCCCGGACTCGGTCAGGAGGTAGGCGCAAACCTCGGTATAATGCCTGCCTTCTATCAGGGCTTCTTCCTTGCGCCGACTGTTGTCGCTTCTGCCTTGAAGGGTGCTATCTTTGCGGCTAACATATACGAGAGCTTAGGTCTTAACGTTATACCAAACGCGACAGAATCAAGACACGATATAATCCAGGCGGTAGAGCTTGGAAGCGCAGAAAGAATGATAGCCTTCTGTGAAGGAATACAGGCTGCCGCTCCTGTTGACAGCTACGTAACGCCTGTGCCGTGGGCAATGCCCGGTTATGACTCTGACGTTATTATGGCGGCGGGCGCATTTATACAGGGCTCCTCTATCGAGCTTTCAGCCGACGGTCCCATAAGAGAGCCTTACGCTATCTATTTTCAGGGCGGTCTTACCTGGTATCACGCCAAGCTCGGAATTCTGATGTCGCTTCAGAAAATGGTAGAAAAAAATCTTATAGAGCTGAAATAAAATCAATTCCATAACAAAAGTTTACATTAAGAGGTAAAATATTATGTGGTTTATTTTTTCAGTAATCGCGCTTCTCTGTTGGAGCGGCTCCGACCTGTTTTCTAAGGTAGGTACGGCGCAGAAGGATAAAAACAGTCATTGGAAGGTCGTTTTTGCCGTTGGCTTTGTAATGGGCATTCACTTCCTTATAACACTTATAGGCGGCGCTTTCATAGAAGACCCCGAATCTGTACCGAAGTTTGTGGCAAGTCTTTTCTACACCGACTTCACTATCCGTGATTTCTTCGTATACCTGCCTGTTGCCGCTATCTACATTGCTGCCATGGTATTCGGATATATCGGTCTGCGCTACATAGAGCTTTCTATCTCATCACCTATCTGTAACTGCTCTGGCTCGCTTGCATTTCTTCTCTGCTCTCTTATCTGGCCCGACGAAGCTATAAAAAATCCTCTCGCTATCATCGGTGTTGTTGCGGTATCACTCGGTATTATCTCGCTCGGATTTGTTGAAAGCCACGAGGACGACGAGCTTCGTGCGCTTCGCCAGGAAAAATCCAACAGAAAATACTCGAAGAGTGTTCTTGCGCTTTTGCTCCCCGTCATATATCTTGTAGTTGATGCGCTCGGTACTGTTGCCGACGAGTACCTCTTCTCTATCGAGGACGAATTCGGAAACGGAATTATAACCGACTATGCTTCAAACTCTGCATTTGAGCTTACCTTCTTCCTGCTTGCGGTTGTCGCATTTATCGTATTGGCGGTAAAGAAGGACCTTCCCTCTCTGTTCAAAAACCGCGCTATATTCGCAGGCGGCGCTTGCGAAACTGTCGGTCAGATATTCTACATGGCAGTTATGTTTGCAGATTATACTATCGGTATGGTCATTATTTCCGCTTACTGTGTTCTTTCGGTTTTGTGGAGCGCGATATTCTTACGTGAAAGACTTTCGGCAAAGCATTACCTCTCTGTCGGCATCACGATATTGGGTATTATACTCATCGGTATAGTTACAGGCGGATAAGACAACTTAAGTTTACATTTTAAAAGGAGTTATTATGAAAAAGGTCGTTACTGTACAGGATATTTCCTGTGTCGGCAAATGCTCATGCACTGCGGCGCTTCCCATTTTATCCTGTTGCGGCATGGAAACAGTTCTTCTTCCGACGGCTCTGCTTTCGGCACATACCGACGGATTCGGAGAAAATACGTTTCTTGATCTTACTTCCGAAATGAAAAGGATCGCTTCGCATTGGAAAAGCATCGGCATTTCCTTTGACTGCATCTATTCGGGTTATCTCGGAAGCTGTGAGCAGACCGAATTCATTTCAGACTTTATAGATGCCTTCAAAAAGGACGGAGGTCTTACGGTCATAGACCCTGTTATGGGAGACGGCGGCAGACTTTATAAATATTTTGAAAATGATTTTATATCGGATATGCGCGCACTGTGCGGAAAGGCAGACATAATAACACCGAACATTACCGAAGCCTGTATGCTCGCAGATATTCCCTTCTGTGAGAATTACAGCGAAGGGCTTATAAATGATATATTCTTGGCGTTGTACGCTTTAGGCGCAAAAAATATCGTTATTACGGGCATCAAATTCGACGCTGACACGATAGGCTATGCTTATACCGAAGGAAACGGTGCTATAGGTATAATAAAAGAGCCTTTCCACCATAACGTAAGATTTGCGGGTACGGGAGATGTATTCACCTCTGCGCTTGTGGGAATGGCTATGCGCGGAAACGGATTTGCGCAAAGTGTGCGTGCGTCCGCCGAGTTCACCGAAAAATGCATAGACATAACAGACGACAAGACGAAGCCCTTCTATTACGGATTAAACTTCGAAGAATGTCTCGACTTTTTAACATCCAACAAATAAAAAAACAATGCTTATATTGATAACTCGAAGTGAGTTCAATATAAGCATTATTTTTTAATTTATGACCAATGAGTGATACTTTGTTCCGCTCTGTATACTCTCACCGAGCAGCTCGCTTACCGTTACGAAGCGATAGCCCTCTCTGTACAGAGTGTCTATTATGACCGAAAAAGCCTGATATGAATTCTCGTATATTTCGTGCATCAGGATTATGTCGCCGTTTTTAACCGTGGAAAGAACATTTTCGACTATTATGTCTATATTCTCCGCGGCAATATCCTCGCTCGACCTGTCCTTATGCACCCAGTCGCGCGAATCCACACTCCATAGGATTATAGGATATTTTGATGTCTGAACCCTCTCTGCCGTCATTGCCCCCTGCGGAGGACGCATCAGAAGCGGCTCTACGCCCACATAAGAAAATATAGTATTCCTCGTGTATTTTATTTCGTTTTCGTAGGTCTTTTCATCGCAGGAATTGAAAATATACTTATGCGTGAATGCGTGAATGGCTATCTCGTTTCCTTTCTCTACGGCATATTTAAGAGATTCGGCGGTTATGTCATTGACACGGTCGCCTATGATGAAAAATGTACCTCTCCCGTTATACTCTGTCAATTTATCGACAAACTTTTTTGTCAGAGCCGCGTGAGGACCGTCATCAAAGGTAAACGCGACATATTTATATTCGATCTCTTCCGAAGGCTCAGTCACAGACGCAGACACGGCAGGCTCTTTTTGTTCCTGATCTTCTTCTGCAGTGACTTCGGGCAACGCCGAGTCTGTACCGAGAGAATCAGACTCAGGGCTAAATACATTTTTTGCGCAGCCTGTAATTGCAAGCGCAATGACAAGCAGAGCCGTAAACAAAGTAATTTTTCTCATATTTGCTTATTCCGTTTTATTGCCGTCCTCTCCGTCCTTCTTTTCGTTTTTGGATTGCTTTAATACGGAATCCTTCTTATCAATATATTTTAATACTTTTCTAAGCACAAGGAAGATGAGCGCAATAACTACCGCCCATATCAAAATGTAGGGGAGGCTCGTCACGAGCCATACGAAGAAATTACGGAAGCCCTCGCCTATATAGTAAAGGTTGTCCGACAATTTTTCACCTATTTCGTCCCACAGTCCAAGCTTTTTCTCGACTGCGACAAATCTCTCTACCTCGTTTATTTCAAGTGTTACCGTACTGTAGGCAACTCTTGACGCAAGAGACTTGAGCTGAGCCTCGTAGGATGCGAGGTCGCTCTGTACGGAAAGAAGCTTATCCTTGATGTACATCATTGTATCTATTATCTCGGAATAATTCATTTTTCCGTCGTCAAGATGCTTCTGTGAGCTTTCAAGCATAGAAAGCAAGGAGCTTTCCTCTGCCTTAAGTACCTCTATTCTGCTCTCTATATCAATATACGGCTCGGTGACGTCGGTTATGCTTTCATGACGGTATGTTACATTGCAAACATCTGAAACGCCGTTGAGGAAATCATTAAGATTTTCCGCGGGAATTTTCACTTCCATGCTGCAATAACGGTTGGAAATCTCATTATAGCTGTTACCGCTTTCTCTCTGCATTGAAATGTAACCGCCGAAGTGGGAAACGCTTGCACTGAGCGATTCCATAAATGAATCGTATTCCTTGGTCTGAAGACGCAGAAGAACGTTCTTTATCTGCTTACGTTCAATTTTAGGGGTTTCTGTCGGGTATGCGGTGTCAAAGACTGCCTCTGTCATAGCGGCGTCATACATAGGCTTTGACACCTCGGCGTAGTATCCTTCCCCAGCCGCAGAATTATAGAGATAATCGCGGTCGGTGGGAGCTACGGCATCCTTTGATGCTCCGCAAGAGGTCAGAAGTGCGAGCATAGTGACAAGCACTAACAAAAGTGAAAGTGTTCTTTTCATAACAGTATCTCCTTTTTTGTTTGTTTGATAATTATTCGTGTAACAAGGAAAAAACTCTCACATATTTTTTATAAGCTTATACTTTTTTGTAATTTTATTCCGCAATAGAGAAATTAACCGTTTTTGAGGCTATATCGGCATTTTCCACC
This sequence comes from Oscillospiraceae bacterium, assembly GCA_015065175.1. GTDB lineage: Bacteria > Bacillota > Clostridia > Oscillospirales > CAG-272 > UBA1740. The sequence goes on from SVQV01000008.1 coordinate 13,335, forward strand.
TTTACTTTAAGAGTGTCGCCTATTCTGTAAGTGACAGAGCCGTTTGAAAGCGTTTTATAAACATCATCGTAGATATAATATCCACCAAGTTCTGACAAGGGAATAAGTCCCTCACAGGTGTTTTCAAGCTCCACGAAAAGCCCGAACTTTGTAACAGACGTAACCACCGAGCCGAACACCTCTCCGACAAAAGATGACATATACAACGTCTTATAAAGCGCTTCTATCTGCCGCTCGGCATTGAGCGCTCTCAATTCGCAGTCACTTGCTGAAACCGAGGCTCTTTTCGCATAAGAGCGATACTTTCTCGCATCCTCCCCGTCAAGCAGCACTGCCTTTATCATTCTGTGGGTCGCAAGGTCGGAAAGACGTCTTATAGGAGAAGTAAAATGACAGTAAAGGTCTATGCCGAGACCATAGTGAGGCAAGGAAACATCGCTGTATCTCGCCTTTGACATAGTGCGCAAAAGTACTGTTGAAAGCGCGTAGCCTATTCCCTTCTCATTCGCCTCCTCCAAGACCGAAGAAAGCTCGGCGGCGCGCGGATTTTCTCCCTTTATCTTTGCAGTATCCAAGCCTAAATTGGCTGAATACGTTCTGAAATTTTCCAGCTTGTCGGGCGGAGGCGGCTCGTGTATTCGATAGACACAGGGATAGTCCTTCTCATTTAACAAAGTAGCTACCGCCTCGTTTGCGGTAAGCATAAAGGCTTCTATCAGCTTTTCCGCATCTCCGCGCTCGGATTTTTCTATTTTTACGGGGAAGCCGTTTTCATTAAGAGTAATACGCGCTTCTGCCGTTTCAAGCTCCAAAGAGCCGTTTTTTCTGTTCTTTTTGTCGAGTATTTTATAAAGCTCGTGCATTTTCAAGAGTGTGGGATAGACCTCTTTGTACTTACTGTAAAAGGGAGAATCCTTTCCCATATCAAAAAGTGAATTCACTTCGCTGTATACGCCTCTCACTCTTGAATTTATTATTGTTTTTTCAATCCTGCAGCTCTCAATATTTCCGTCCTCTGACAAAATTATGTGAGCTGAAAGCGCATATTTATCCTCTCCCGCATTCAATGAGCAGGCACCGTTTGAAAGCACGGGCGGGAGCATCGGCACTACCTTATCCACAAAATAAACGCTCGTGCCTCTCTGCATCGCTTCTCTGTCAAGCGGTGTTTTCGCGCGTACATAATGGCTGACATCCGCTATGTGAACTCCGAGCATCCATCTGCCGCCCGCTAAGCGAGAGAGTGAAATTGCATCATCGAGGTCCTTTGCGTCAGCGCCGTCTATCGTAAAAATCATCTCTCTGCCGAGGCGTTTTCTTCCTTCATCGGAGAGCGCTTCAGAGGCTACAGTCCTTGCCTCGCCAAGCACCTCCTCCGAAAACTCGGTAGGTATGCCCACCTCCGCGAGAATGGCTTCATAATTGGCCTCCTTTGAGTCAGATGAGCCGAAGTTGCGTATAATTTCGCCCGTGTCAAAAGAGGTCTGTCGCCTTTTGGGAAGAAGGACCTCGACCTTGTCACCCAATTTATCGTATCTTGAAGGCTCTACCCTGATTTCAAGTGAAAGCCGCTTATCATCGGGGATGACGACATACTCGGTCTTTTGCTTTTTTCTGTAAAAGCCGCTTGTTCTCTGTGCAAGCGTTCCTATTACGGTATCCCTGAAATTCTCCAATATCTCTGTTACTTCGCCTTCGGTCCTTCCGCCCTCAAGCTTTTTATATTTTACTTTAACCAAGTCTCCGTCGAGCGCCCCTCTTATTTTTGACACGGGGATGAAAATATCGCTGTCAAGCCCGTTTTCAAGGTCGGTGACAAATCCGTAACCGCTTTTTGTTCCCGAAAAGCGACCGCTCGCATATATATAGGAGCTTGCTCTGCTTGCCGCCTTTGCGTTCTGCCTCATTTCACGGAGCTTTTTCTTTTTCGCCTGAGCGACACGCTGCGCTCTTGCCTTATATATCTCTGTACTTTTTTTATTTCTTTTCTTCATAACACCTTTATTGTTTGTTTATTCCCGATATAAATGCAAAACGGCGAGATTTTCATCTCGCCATTTTATGCTATTAAAGATTGATATTCTCACTGTAAGAGGACTCGTAAGCTGTAGCGGGAGACTCGTTACCGCCGTCATACTCATAATCGGGCTGAATGAAGTAAACGAGCAAAACCAATACAACAAATACGATACCGATAATAGTAGTGAACTTGTTAAGAAGTTTATCTATCTTAGAACCGCTGTCCTTACCGAAAAATGTCTCAGCGCCTCCTGCGATAGTTCCCGACAAGCCGTGAGACTTACCGTGCTGCATTAAAACTGCTATGACGAGGAACAGTCCTGCAACAAGCATCAAAATTATCAATACAAGATTTAAAGCGTCCATTCTTTATTACGCTATTTCGTAAAACGAAATATTCCTTTCCGTATTATTTGTTTCGATAGGAAAAATCCTACATTTTTTAATTTACAAATTATTGTACCACAACAAAAGAAAAAAATCAATAGGAAATTTGAAAAAAAGCAGATTTTTTTAATTTTTATTTTATTTTCGCCTGATTTTCCTAAAAAACGTCAATAATATTACCATAAAATAGTATTAAAGCTTTTTCTTCATATCCGATTTTGAGTTTTTAATAGCAACATTAACGATAGCGTCGCAATTCTTGAAGGAAAGATCACGGACAAATCCGAGCTTCGAGCCTATAGCGCAAAGAGTCTCCTCCGAGGGCATAGGCAGATCGGCATAATCCTTCGCGTTTATCTGCGCCGACAGGGATATTATAGCACAGTATCTCTCATAGAGCATGGAAGAAAGAACCGCGTAAACACCGTGTATCATTGCGGCATTCATTTCTCTGTCGTCCTCGTAATCGAGATAATTAAGCTTATTGTGAGTACTTATGTAACGGAACTTCGGGAACTGAGAGCCGAGATAAATTCCGCATATAAAGCGTCTGCCGTCAGACTTTGCGGGAACACGCTTTATAAAGAGCATATTCTTGTTCTTCTGCATGAGAGAAGGAATTCTCGGCATAATGAACTGATTCTTGCGGTTGGGAAGCGGGAAGGTAATACGTCCGTTTTTGATGCAATTGGGAGAGATGAGAGGCAGAACATTTTCGCCCATGGTGTCACGGAGAAGGTCGGGATATCTCGACTCAAGAGTAAGACCTGTCTTCATCTTAAGCCCGAGCGAAGAAAGTGTCGCAGGCTGGCTTTCTACATACTTAAGAATTTCAGCCTCCTCTTCGTTCTTGACTAAAACGATATTCTTGTCCTCTCCTCTTATAATATAGCTCTGCTCAAAGGCAGGAAGCAGCTTCACGTTTTCGAGAGCGCCGTCATCGTAAGAGCTTGAAATATAGATAGCGTCGGGAGCCTCTCCTGCTCTCAGCTTGAATATCATAGACTTCTTTGTCGGGTCTGCCGCATACTTCGCCTTTGCCTTTTTCGCAAAGATGTGCATTCTTTCGATATATACCAGAGAGAGCAGCTTCTTACGGAACTTAGAGAGATATGCGCTATACGCTATCTGTGTGGGCAGAAGCGCGCATATCTGACCGCCCTCGTTGAGCATAACGGCTGAAAGCATGGTGAAAAGCACCGATGCATCCGTGTCAGAGGTACAGATATCCTCAAAAACAGAGGCTTCAAGAGACTTCTTTTCAAGAAGCTCCTCAGGGGGATTAGCTATAATTATATCGAACTTAAAGCTTTCGTCGGTAAATAGCGACTCTCTGTAGCTGTCTGCGCAATCAATGAGAAAGCTCTTGTCGGAAACTGTGCTTATAAGCTTTATTTTAAAGTCGTGACGGCATTTCTTGCGTATGCGCTCAAGATTGTTCTTAAGCATAGGAAGAAAATCGGGATTAGTCTCATAACAGGTGAGATGAATCTCCTTTATAGAGCTGTTGCCCGAATTGCATATTTTTTCCACAAGCGCGGCGGAAAGTATGCCCGTACCTGCGCCCGGGTCAAGTATATAAATTTTTTCCTTATCGGGAATTTCACACAGCTCCGCCATAAGACGCGCGGTGTCCTTTTTCGTAAATAAACGTCCGAGACGTACATTCTCCGTTTTGGATTTTTCTCTTATCAGTTTGTTCGTGTTTCTGACAGCTAAATTGAGCATTTTAAAAATCCTCCTAAAATTCATCTGCCTAATTATAACATACTTTTTGTAATCTTACAAGTCTTTTTCGACATTTTGAGACTATAATTTTTATTATTTTAAATTTGTATATTTTTTATAAACATATTGCGGTTTTTAAAAAAATATGTTATACTTTATCTATAAGATACAAGTAACCGAAATATCGGGAGAAAAAGATGAAAGAACGACAAATTCCGACAAAAATACGAATACTGCACTGTGCCGATATACATCTTGACTCCGCTTTTTCAAAAGCGAGTCTTATGAGAGGTGAAGAACGCCGCGCCGAGCTGAGAGCGGTCTTCTCGGACCTGATGAAATACGTCAAAAGCGGAAATATAGATATACTGCTTATTGCGGGCGACCTTTTTGACAGTGAATATGCGACGAGCGAGACGCTTTCGCTTTTGCAGAGAGAGCTTTCCGCCTGCCGTATTCCCGTTTTTATAAGCCCGGGCAATCACGATTTCTACAGCGAAAACAGCATATATGCCTGCGGTAAATTTCCGTCGAACGTATATATTTTCAAAAGCGAGGAGCTTACCTGTGTAAATATAGAGGAGCTTAACACTTCTGTATACGGCTGGGCATTCCGCGATATTTTCTACCGCAATTCTCCCATAGCGGGCAAGAAGGTCTCTGACAGCTCGAAGCTCAATCTCATATGCGGACATGCTGACTTATATTCCCCTCTCTCCGAGCAGTGCCCCGTAACAAAATCGGATATAGAAGGCTTTGGCGCGGATTATGCCGCCTTCGGCCACATCCATGTAAAGCCCGAGCAAAAAATTGCAGGAAAGACCTCATATGCCTACAGCGGATGTCTTGAGGGGCGCAGCTTTGACGAATGCGGAATAGGAGGCGCTTGGCTTATTGAAGCAGAAAAAACCGAAAACGGATATTCTGTCAGTACAAAGCGGCTCAATTTCGGACGTTCAAGATTTGAGATACTTAATTTAGATATAACAGGTGAAAGCGAAATTTCAAGGATACAGAGTAAAGTCTCCGACGAGATAAAAAAGCTCGGATACGGAAGCGGCGTATCTCTCAGAGTTGTTCTTACAGGCTCGGTCCCCCTGTCACTTTCTTTGCACGGAATAGATGAAGACCGCTTGGGATTGGATTATATAGAATATAAGAACGAGACCTCGCCTGTATACGATGCCGCTTACTTAGAAAAGGATATGACTATAAAGGGAGAGCTTTACCGCTATTTGTTGCCTATACTTACAGACGGCACGCCCGATGAGAGAGCCTGTGCCGCAAACGCGCTGAAAATAGGGCTCGCCGCACTTGAAAACCGTGAAATCACAAAACAAATGGAGATATAAAATGAAGAACAAAAAATTACTCGCCGCAGCAATAAAAATTTCTCTCGCCTGCGCTCTGGCTTTATCTCTTCCCGCCTGTAAAGGCAAGGATGACTCGGTTAAAATACAGAGTCTGCCCGACAGATATGTGTATTATGTGGGAGAAACGCCTGATATAAGCGGAGCGACTCTCTCTGTTACCAAGGACGGAAAAATAGAAACGGTGACAGTGACAGAGGAAATGCTCGGAAGCGAAAAGGACACCGTCTTTACCCGTGGAGGAAAGACGAGCATTACGGTAACATATAATAATACACCGCTAAAAATCGAGCTTTTTGTAGACGAAAGCCTCGAAAAGCATAAAAATCACGCTCTCTCCTCTTTTTCAATCTGGGCTGAAGAAAATATGCTTGACGATAATGTATCGAACGCCATACTTAAAAACACGAAAGAGGATATATTAAACGCAGAAAACCACAGTGCTGTAGTGAGTGTTTTGGAAAACGCAAAAACTCTTGCCTATGATTATACGAGCAAGATAAAAGCGGAGAACGCGCTTTTGTTTGCGAAAAAAGAAGCTTTGGAAAAGCTTAATGCCTTCGACCTGAGCGGTTTCGCAAAGGATCACGCCGAGGACATAAAGACCTATATATCCGAGGCTTCCACCCGTATTGAAAACTCAAGTTCCCCCGAAGAAGCAGACACACGCTACAAGGAATTCACATCAAAAATAGAAGCTCTCAAAAACGACAGTCATAACGCCATAATTTCCGAATTGGAAGAAAGCTTCAAGGAAAAATATGAAGCAAACCGTGTTTATTATGAGGACACCGAATATGAGCTTTTACTCGCCGCTCTTATAAAAGCCGAGCGCGATATAAGGGCGTGCAAGACAGACGAGGAAGCAAATGCGGTTGCAAAAGAATTTTCGGAAAAGACCGCTCCAAAGTTCGATACGATACCCGACACTATTTATAAAAAGCTGTCTCTCTTAAGCGTTGACAGCCTGGAATACGGCACCGAACTTGAAAAAATTGACGAAATAACCGATAAAATTTTATCCCTCCTTTTGAAGTCAGACAGCGAAAGCGTACGGTTTCTTAAGGACAAGGCTGGAAAAACCGCTATTTACCAGCTATTCCTGTCGGAAAACAAGGACAAAATAGAATACTATCCCGCGCTTGCCAAATACGAAACAGCCAACGGAAGTATAAATTTGATATCGGAAACAGAAATACTTTATCGCACATATGACAAATTGGAGGAAGCCAACAAGGCAGCCAAAAACGTTATAGATACAATAGATGCGATAGGCGATATACGTCTTGATTCTCAAAGCAAAATTGACACAGCAAGAAAAGCGTATTCCGAATGGAGCAAAAAATACTCTATCAAATATGACGGCGTAAACGGATTTATGATATCTAACTATCAGACACTTGTAGATGCCGAGGAGACTATGAAAAAGCTTCCTGAAAAGGCATCAAAGGCGGCTGAAAGGGTAAGAAACGAAATAAAAGAGCTTATCGCAAAGGCCATAATATATTCCGACACCGACGCGGGAGTAGGAGATGACATCAAATCTGCTTATGACTCGTATGAAAAATGGATAGAGACATACGGAAACTATGCCGACACATACATCAATGACGGAACCAACTACAAGCTGAAGCTTGAGTCATATAATTACGAGTATCAGCAGATAGAGAAAATGGCAAAGGACCTTCTCTTGAAAATCAAAGATCTCCGAGATCTGATTTCCAAAATGAATTATAACAACTACGAGCTGTTCGCTATTCAGATAGACACGGCATACAAGGACCTCGCCGCGCTCCACACGTCATTCAAAAACACAAACGGACTCGTAACCGACAAGGTATCCGAATATGACTCTTTGGAGGAAGAGATTCTCTACGCGAAATTCAAGGTACACTCCGACAATTACATCTCGGTAATAGGCTCCGAATTTAACGGATACTTTGAGAAAATATCCACAGACCTGTCCTTCCGTACTCAAAGAGACAGCTTAAAAAAGGCTTTCGACAAAGCGAAGGAAAGCTTCCCCTCGGTATTCAGCTATGACAAATCCCTGAGTACAAATCTTTCAAATCTGGATAGCAAGTACGAGGAACAGTCGGAAATCTTAAAATCAATATATACCTCATACTGTTACGATTATGAAGCCTTCAGCGCAAACGAAAAGCTCATCGAGCTGAGCAAAGCCTACAGTGATATTTCCTTCATACAAAAACGCGACGACATAATAGAGGACGCCCAGACCGAAATATCCGAGCTTTCCCGCACTACCTCGCTCGAAAACTACAAGGCTTCCCTTTCGGAAATAGTAGAAAATGCAAAAGCCTCCTTGAAGAGCGCCTTTGGCTCTTAAAAGCATCAATAACCTGATCTTACAGGTAATGGCAAAATTAAGCTATGTAAGATCAGGTTTTTATTTTTGTCTTTTCTTACAAAAACAGCAGTAAATTTTTATGTAATTTTTTTGCTCGTTTTCTATTGCAAAAAAGGTTTTATTTTGATATAATAATATAGTTGTTACGGTTACTATATAGTGCGGAGGAACGGTCGTATGAAAAAGGTCGGATTTGATAATGACAAGTATGTAAAGCTGCAATCAGAAAAAATAAGGGAGAGAATCTCAAAATTCGGGGGTAAGCTTTATCTTGAATTCGGAGGAAAGCTTTTTGACGATTTTCATGCTTCCAGAGTTTTGCCCGGCTTCAAGCCCGACAGCAAGTTACAGATGCTTCTTGAACTGAAGGATGAGGCCGAGGTCGTAATTGTCATCAATTCGTCCGATATTGAAAAAAACAAGATCAGAGGCGACCTTGGAATTACATATGATTTGGACGTGCTTCGACTGATAGACGCTTTTAAGGGCGTAGGTCTCTATGTCGGAAGCGTTGTTCTTACACGCTTTGCGGAGCAGCCTGCCGCTATTGCCTTTCAGCGCAGACTTGAAAGCTTGGATGTGAAGGTTTTTCGCCACTACTCTATCCCGGGTTATCCTTCCGATATTGAAGCTATCGTAAGCGACGAGGGCTTCGGAAAAAATGATTATATAGAAACCGCACGTAGGCTTGTAATAATCACTGCTCCGGGTCCCGGAAGCGGAAAGATGGCTACCTGTCTTTCTCAGCTTTATCAGGATAATAAACGCGGAATAAAGGCGGGATATGCGAAATTCGAGACCTTCCCTATCTGGAATCTTCCGCTTAAGCACCCTGTCAACATCGCATATGAGGCTGCTACCGCTGATCTAAATGACGTAAATATGATAGACCCCTTCCATATGGCAGCATACGGAGAAACTACCGTAAATTACAACAGAGACGTAGAAATATTCCCGGTGCTTGCCGCAATGTTCGGTAAAATATACGGAGAATCTCCCTATAAGTCTCCGACGGATATGGGCGTCAATATGGCAGGAAACTGCATAATTGATGACGACACCGTCTGCGAAGCGTCAAAGCAGGAAATAATCCGACGCTATTATGCCGCTCTCTGCGCTCAGCGTGAGGGAATGGAATCCGACAACGTTATATATAAGTTAGACCTACTTATGAAGCAAGCAAATGCAACCCCCGACATTCGAAGAGTTGTAAAGGCGGCAAATCGAAAGGCGGAGGAAACAACCACTCCTGCCGCAGCGCTTGAGCTTCCGTCGGGCGAGATTATCACGGGAAAGACATCCGCACTGTTAGGCGCATCCGCCGCGCTTCTTTTGAATGCATTAAAGGCTCTCGGCGGCATAAAGGACGAAATTCCGCTTATTGCCCGTGAAGTAATCGAGCCTATCCAGCATTTGAAGGTCGACCATTTAGGAAACCACAACCCAAGACTTCATACAGATGAAATTCTCATTGCGCTCGCAATATGCGCGGCAAGCTCTCCGATAGCCGAGCTTGCTATGCAGCAGCTTGGAAAATTGAGAGGCTGCGAAATGCACTCCTCGGTAATTCTCACACAGGTGGACGAGAAAACGCTCAAGAAGCTCGGAATAAACGTCACCTGCGAGCCTCAATACCAAACCAAAAAGCTGTATCACCCAAAAAGATAAGCTAAAAACTCTACATTTTAAAAGCCGATACGTTTTTTTCCGTATCGGCTTTTTGTTATTTGTGCTTTTTCTTTAAGACATACCAGATGACAAACGCTCCTGTAAATGCCGTTATAAGAATAATACTTATCACCGTACTTAAGGTGCTGTTGCCGCTCGGGAGTCCTGCGGGAAGCTTATTTACGTAGAAATCGTGAGTCTTAACTATGTTGTGCCCATAGGTTATCCATTTTTCGCCGTCAAAGACCTCGCGCTCAAACTCTACGCTGAGCGAGCAGTCGCCCTCCTTGTAGAGCGTAAAATACGCCGAGTAGGGAGCTTCAGTCCAGACCCCCTCAAAATAAGCGAACCAGGAAACAGGAGTATATCTCTCGTCACCTATGGAAGGCTCTTCGTTGTCAAGCCCCGCGCCCACCGCATCAAATACGAACTTATCGCCTATAGCATAGTAGGTCTTATTGTAGATGCCGTCAATATAAATATCGTCTGCGGTTACCGATTTTACTATTCCCGTAATCGAAATATTATGCACGGAGGTTATGTTTTCCAAGGTATAAACCCCGTTTTTATCAGGCAACATAAGAGTTTCACCGTCGGTCACCTCAAAATATACGCCCTGCATATATTCTTCGGGAATATCGATAGTAAAGCTGTAATTCTCTCCGTATTTCACGGGATTTTCAAGATCGCCGTCATCTATTGAAAACAGCTCAGAGTCGGTAAACGATATCATATATGTATTTGCAACATAAATCGCATTTACTGTAATGTTAGAGGTAATTGATGAAAAATCGGCTATATCCCAGTGAGGAGAGGTATGGTTATATCCGACCTTGTTCGGTATAGAAGGAATATTCTCAAGCGCTTCTCCGTATGATACCTCTTCCTTTAAAAGAAACTCTCCGTCTACCAAAAAGGTGACGGTAAGCATACTTCCCGATTTTATGACCGCCTCGACATAAGCGCTTGCCTGATAGGTAGGTGTCGCCGCATATCTGACATAGTAGACACCTGCGCCGAGTCCGTCAACACGCTCTCCGTCTGCCGCTATCCAATCGCTGTCGGTTTCTTTACGGTATTCCATCCCCTCTTTTAATCCGAGAATGGCACCGTCCTTCTTTCCGCTGACTGTTTCGTTTTCGGTAGTTATTCCCGTAGGAATTTCATGCGCATAATAAGAAACTGAAATCGTTATTGAAATCCCCGATACTATCTGATAATCCGACGTATTATTAGGAATAAAGGTCGCTTGGAATGTATTTTTTCCCACATCTCCTACACTCGTACTCAACGGAAGAGACCAGACAAATTTTCCGTTTTCCTGCACAGGCAACGCAACATCATTAAGTGTCTGACCGAAGGTAGCCACCAAGTCCATTGGTATTATGTGCGGAGGTATAGCTTTTTTTACGCTTACCTTTATTTCAGAAGTATTTCCCGCTTTATCCGTAGCGGATAAAACATATGCCGAATCACGCGGAATCAAGGTAAACAACGAAGACGCAAGCTTGCCGTCTACATATACTCTGTCAAGATTAGCGTCGCTTACCGTAACGGCAGTTTTTCCGTAATAAGTTTCATTCCCATTTAAGTTAAATAAGGGAGCTTCACCATCGAAAACAATACCGTCTGAACCTACATATGTAACATTCTGAGCCTTATCGATAACCTTTACATACACAAATTTAGCGGTATTCAAAGGAATTGCTGTACCTTCTTTGAATTCTTCCCAATAATAAATATCGGACAGCTCCTGCATGGAAAGCTGAAAATCTGATATGTAAATATATTTTTTGTCTATACCGCTTCCTTTTTCCTCAACAGAAAGCTTTATCTCCCCGCCTTTATTAGTGTAAAGCAATATATTTTCACCCTGATCCATTTTTTGCCAGGAATAATCACCTATCACCAGGCTGACCTCAGGTGCCGTTATATCCTTCACGCCTTCAACGGTAATCACCGTGTTTTCAACAACAGATTTTATAGTATACTCCTCCATTTCGGAGCGAGAGAACACTTCTCCGTTGACCTTGACCGCAAAGTCCGTAGTTATACTATAGCCCTCGTCAACAACTACACGGAACGAATACCTTTCTCCGTGAGAAACGAACATATTTCCCTCTGTTGCCACGACAGAATAGCCTTCGGCTTCCACAGGAACGAGAACCGAATACACAGTAGACTTATAGAGTGCATAAACCGACAAGTCGGTAATGATATTTGAAAAATCACTTATGCTCCATTCGGGATTTTTTTCACCCTCGCGGGGCGGAACCTGAGGTATATCGGTTAAGGTCTCGCCGTATGAAATATAATATGAGTACAGCACTTCTTCTCCGTCATAAAAACGTACAGCTAATTTTCTTCCCTCATTTATAACGACCGTAACGGCTTCGCTTGCAGCCTCACTCAAAGTGCCTCTATAGCGCACCTCGTATTTTCCTGCCGCAAGACCTGTAAGCTCTGTGTCGGAAATCTTTCTCCATTCACGCGTAGATGCTAATCTGTATTCCATTTGATCGGATACATTCAGTATCTCTCCGTCACATTTACCGCTTATCGTTTCGTCAACTGCATATATTCCCGAAGGAGGAGCTTTAGCCGACGACACAACGCAAAAAACACAAAACAAAAACGCGGCAAGCAATATTGTAAACAAAAGTTTGCTTTTTTTCATTTAGTCCTCCTTTACAAAATTAAAATAAAAGCTTAACTGTTTTCTCTTTCCTTTATTACCTCAAAGGCTTCGTCGGCTATTTCTATAGTCTCCTTTATGTCCTTGTCGGTAAGAGAGGCGTTAATAAAATGATTGTGATGATTTGTAAAGAACACTCCTCGCTTTACGCATTCGGCGATCCATGCCTGATGAAGCATAAGCGAAGGATCATCCGCAATCCTCAGATAGAATAGAGAGGGCGCACCCGAAACTCTCAGATCATAGCCGTGTTTCTTTGCGCATTCCTTCAAGCCGTTTGTGAGCTTTTCGCCCTTTTCGAGCAATATCTGAGGGGAATTTATCTTCTTCATCTTGTTTATACAGGCAATTCCCGCCGCAAACGGCACAGCCGAGAGCCAATAGCTTCCCGTATATGACATCGATGAAACCGCATTTTTCAAGAACTGCTTTCCGCAAAGCGCGGAAACGTTATAGCCGTTAGCGAGAGCCTTACAGAAGCAGATAAGATCAGCTTCAAAGCCGAAATAGTGGTCACTTCCCGCAATATCGAGACGGAAGCCCGCGCGAACGTCGTCTATGACTAAAACAGTATCATTGTCAGTACAGAGCTTTCTCACCTTCTGCCAGAAATCCTTTTTGGGCATTTCGTTATCTACGAAATTTCCGTGCATATAAGGCTGGCTTATTACCGCGGCTATCTCACCCTTGTTTTCCGCAAATACTTCTTCAAGCTGCTCGTAATTATTCCATTCAACATAAATGTTGTTTACAACGTCCTCTTCGATTATACCCGGATAATCTATCTTTTGTGTCCAAGGAGCAACGCCGTGATAATATCCTTTAAAGAATACTATTTTTTTACGCTTTGTATATGCTCTTGACGCCATAACAGCCATAGTTGTAACATCGTTTCCGTTTTTTGCGAAAAATGCCCAATCGGCAGAAGCGACGGTATCAACAAGAAGCTCGGCAAATTCTATCATCTTTGTAGATGGCAGTGTCGTACAGTCGGATATCTTTCTCTGCTCGGCTGCCGCGCGGTCTACGTCCTCGTCATGATAACCAAGCACATTAGGTCCGTATGCGCACATATAATCTATAAACTTGTTTCCGTCCAAGTCCCAGAGATAAGAGCCTTTAGCCTTTGACGAAAACAGAGGAAATGCTTCCACGGGTATATAGCATCCCTCAGCAGGTCCCTGATGACCGTAAATTCCCGACGGAATAACCTTTTCAGCTCGCAGAAAAGCCTCACGGCTTTTTGTATAATCGTTTATTTTTCTCATACTATTCTCCTTACGCCAGATAAAGCTCGACACGGTCAAGAATTCTGTTCACGTTATCCACCTGTGAAACCATACCGCCTATACGTACATCTCCGAGTCCTACACAGGAAACCGCGTTGACCTTTCCGTCAAAGAGCTTTCTCGCAAGCGAAATACTGTCAAAGGACATGTAAGCCGTATATTTCTCGGGCTTGCCCATATGCGCACGCAGGAAATGAGAGGAAGCCTCAATATATGCGTAATCGCTGTCCCCCATAGCAAATCGGATCACTCCGTCTGTTATATATGATGCGCTCGCCCTGCCTACCTTGTCATTGTTTCCTATCTGCGCAACCGCATTTACAATAACGGAAAACATCAGCTTTGTGCTTTTCTCGAAAAATTCGGGATCAGCTAAATCTTCCTCTGAGGCTCTTAAATACTTTGTAAGAATATCTGTTATGCCTATAAAGTTTTTGAGCAGGAATTTTACCTTCAGAAGTCCCTTTGAGGGAATCGGGGTAACAGTGCCGTCTATCATTCCGTTAAACTTTTCGGGCGAAGAAAAACCAAGCTTTATATCACATCCGTCACAGCCCTCATAAAACTCGCATTTTCCGTTTTCAAAACGCAAGGAAGCGGAGGGACCGCCCTTTACACTGAAGCCAAGCACTGTCTTTTTAACGCTCGCAAGCTCTCTCGCCTTTTCGTCATATTCGCAAAGAAGCGGAACGGTGCCCAATATAGCGTATAGGTTTATATAAGCTAAGGTTTTTGCATCTTTCATTTTATTTCGCCTTTCAAAGAAAACTGATTATATTTTCACATATTTCATTATACACCCGAAGCATCAAAATGTCAACAATCGACAGATGTTTTTTACACTTTGTTAAGATTGGCGCATGCAGTATTTTTTTACATTTATTTAAGACACGGTAAAATATTTTCTGCGGAGATTGACAAACATTCGATAATATTGTATAATAAAGAAAAGGTGGAAATTGGAATGAAATATAAAAGAATAATGGTTACCTCACGCAAGGGCGGTGTCGGAAAGTCTACCGTCAGCGCAAATCTTGCGTTCGCCTTCGCGCGTATGGGACTGAATACTATGGTAGTGGACCTCGACCTGTCTAACCGCTCGCTCGATCTGTTTCTCGGATGTGAGGACAGCGTGATATACGATTTAAGCGACCTTTTAAGCGAACGCGCAAGAGTAGAGGACACTGTGCTTGCCTCATCAAAAACAAAGAATTTATATTTTTTGCCCGGCATTTTCAACACTAATTCTCTTGAATTTGAGGACATGCCCACAGAAGAAAAATTAGAGGCTATTCTCACTGAAGCGGAAGAAAAATACGCTCTGGACCTTGTGATAATAGACACCTCGGGAAGTGCCGACGACAGTACGAAATTGGCATATCCGTTGTGTAATACGGCAATAATAGTCACGAACCAGACAGAAGTCAGCATAAGAGCCGCGGAGGCGACAGGCTATTCCCTATCAAGAGAAGAAAACAAAGACCTCTGGCTTGTAATAAACAATTTTGAGACAGATATAAAGAAGGGTACTAAAACCACCGCGCTTGAAATTATAGACCGAACCCGACTGCCCATAATGGGAATAGTTCCGAGGGATGACGGACTTTGCGAGGCGCAGGAAAAGGGGCTTCTTGTTTTTGAAAACAAGAAAAGCGGAAACGCGACTGCCGCATTTGACAATATCGCCGCCCGTCTTGCGGGGCGTCACGTACCTCTGTTCTCGGGCTTACATCATATAAAAAAGAAAAAGCTTATTTCTTCACGTTAACATTTTGATAAATTCTAAATCTTTATAAGGAGTATAATCTATGGATATAGCAATCATTGCAGACGATTCTAAAAAAGAGCTTATGGCACAATTCTGTATCGCTTATGCGGGAATTCTCTCCTCTCATAATTTGTGCGCTACTCAGGTTACGGGAAAATATATTGAGGATGCCACACAGCTTAATATCGAATTGCTTATGCCCGGTATAGAGGGCGGCGGTGAACAGATCGCGTCAAGAATAGCTTACGACGAGGTTGACCTTCTTTTCTATTTCCGCGATTCTGAGCCTAAATTCGGCTTTGATGAGACCGAAAGCAATATACTCCGTCTCTGCGACGTTCACAACGTACCCGTTGCCACCAATCTCGCAACAGCAGAGGCTCTTGTCCTTGCGCTCGACAAGGGTGAGCTTGACTGGAGAGAATTTATAAACCCGCGCTCGCGTTATAACTTGGCAAAGAAGCAAGGAAAATAAGCAATGCAGAAAAATATTCCCTTGTCCATATCTGTCCTCTCCGAATATTTCGATATTGAAAGCGGAGAAAAATATGATGAAATTGCCGCAAATGTAATCGGTTGTTTACAAAAAAAGGACGGACAGTACAAGATTATTTATAAGGAGACCTACGAAGGCTCCGCCGTTATTACCGAGCTTGTTTTTTCCGAAGGAAGTAACAGACTTGTCGTAAATAAAAAGGGAGACGTAGAGTGTAAAATGGTTTTCTCTGAGGCTAAGCCAAGCTGTTTTATCTACCGCTTGGCATACGGAGCCTTTGATGCTGAAATTAAGACTCACTCTCTTATAAATACTGTAGGAATGTCGGGAGGAGAGATTTGTGTTCTGTACACTTTATCTCTCGGCGGACAGACTCAAAAAATTTCTATGAAAATCTCGGCGGAGGCATCGAAATGACAGCAACGGAGTTAAAGAATGCAATCAAAGCGACTTCTTTTGACCGTTGCTTTGTTTTTTGCGGAGAGGAAGATTATTTAAAACAGTTTTACCTTAAGGAGCTGCGCCGCGCTATCCTTACGGACGAAGCGTTCGAGGTTTTCAATCACTTCAGCTTTGAAGGCGAAAAGCCGGATTTCGGCAAGCTCTACGATGCGCTGACCTCGCCTCCCATGATGTCCGACTTCAAGCTCATAGAATGGCATCTGGCAGATTTCAATTCGATGAAGGAGTCAGACATAACGGGGTTGCTCGATTTCTGCGAGGCAAAAAAGGACTATCCCTTCTCTTGCGTGGTTTTCTCGGTAGGTGCGGAGCATTTCAACACGGGAATACTTCCGAAGCGCCCCTCCGAGCTGTACAAGCAGCTATCCGAGGTCGCTGAAATCGTTGTTTTCGACCATTCCACAGACGCCCAGCTCTCCTCATGGATAAGCAGGCATTTCGAGCATGAAGGCATTTCGGCAGACGGTACTGTCTGCCGTGCGCTGCTCGACAGGTGCGGCAAGGACATGAATATACTCTCGCTTGAAATAGACAAGCTGTGCGCCTATGTGAAATCAAAGGGCAGAAGCTATGTCAGCGAGGATGACGTAGCCTATATAACCTGCCCTTCTCCCGAAAACGATGCGTTTGGACTTTCTAATGCCATACTCAATAAAAACAAAAAAGCGGCATACGACAGTATTTTTGATATGAAGCGCAAAAAGACCGACCCCGCCGTTATTTTAGGCTCAATATTCAAGCTGTATGAGGATATTCTCACCGTATCGGAATTTATGCGTGCCGGACTTTCCCAGACAGACATTTCAAAGAAGATGAAATTCCATGAATACAAGACAGGTCTTTATATGAAATATGCATCGAAAACACCTGTACAATCGCTTGAAAGAATGCTCTCTGTCTGCCGTGATGCTGATATTTTGATAAAATCCACCTATACAAATCCATATAGCGTACTGGAAAGACTTATAGCGGAAAGCGTATAAAAGAAAAGAACCAAGGTCATTTTATTCTGACCTTGGTTCTCTTTTTAGCTCATCAAAGGCTTTATTTCATAGTTATATTTGATTTTTGCAAATGAAACTTTACATTTTTCTCTTTCGTTCACTTTTACTTCTTTGGTTTTTTCTTTAACGGCTTTGTCAAAGATTTCGAGTGACGCATCGTAATTGAAGCTGTTGAACCAATCGGAATTATCTTCATTTTCATATGCCTTTTCGTCCAACTCAAGCTTTAAAATGTAATGAACTCCGTAATCGCTTTCTATCTTTTTAAGCTCACCTGTTTCCATAGAGAGTGCTGCCGCAGTCACTTCCTTTACAGGATAATCACTGAGATGCGAAAGATAGAAGCCGTTTTTGTAATAAGCTGATGCATTATCGTCAGAATAAACGCCCATCAAAGAATCGAAGCGCGCTTCGTTTACGCTTTCCCCAAAGATCAAATCGAGCTGCTCTATCATTTTGTTTTTTTCGTCAAGCTCCGACCAAGTGAGATTTTCATCCTTGGTCCTTATGA
Source organism: Oscillospiraceae bacterium (assembly GCA_015065175.1). GTDB lineage: Bacteria > Bacillota > Clostridia > Oscillospirales > CAG-272 > UBA1740. The sequence continues at coordinate 31,103 of SVQV01000008.1, forward strand.
AAATTACCTTTACACGTGAAAAGTTATCCTTGTAATATGCATCCTTTTCTTCGGCGGTTATATAAGAGCCGTCGGCGCCGTAAGTGAGATTGAACAAAAGCTCCGCTTTATAGTCGCAGACAGCGACACGCTTTATTGCCTCATAATCTGTGCCGTACTCTGCCGCTATATCTTCAAGTGTCTTTTTACTTCCCTCTCCTACAAAATCAATAAGCTCCGCGAGGTAAGCGTTTATGTCCTCGACTGCATAATCGGGAAGCTCCTGTCCGAACGAGTCATACATATTTGCGGCAACGATCTTTGCCTTTATACGCTCGTCTGCCATTTGTCCGAAATATTCTCCGTAGCTCACACCATCCTTGAATTCGCTCTCCCAAAAGGCTTCTGTATCACGGCTTCCGTTTATCTTATATTCTGCCATAAGCTCTTTTTTGAAGTAAGAGAGCCAATAAGAATACATTTCCCTGTCCACCTTGACACCGCCGTATTCCATTACCGCTTTGGGAGAGAATATAACAAGCAGTCCTCCGGCAATAAGTAAGAGCGCAATTAAAATGCATACTGTTGCTGTCAGTTTTTTACCGATTTTCCTGTTTGTACCGCCTGTTTTTTTATTATCTGTTCTGTTCATTTTTACCTTCCTTATCGGAAATAAGCGCATTGTAATATTCCGAAATTATTTTTCGTGCCATTTCAACAGCATCCTCACCTCTGTTGAGCTTATAAGCTATAGACGGTGTTGCCGCAGATGTGAAGCGCATTCTTTCTATTTTTGAAAAGACCTCAGACCACACAGGAAGATTTATTTGCTCCTGTGTGAATCGAATTTCTCCGTCCTTACAAATGACCTTCTGTATTTTGCTCTTTGATGCATACGAGCGCAAAAGCGCTACATTTAACAGTCTCAGCGTAGCCTTTGGAGGCTCTCCGAAACGGTCACAGAATTCGTCTAAAATATCCGAGAAATCATTTTCGTTCGTGATAAGAGATATCTTCTTGTACATCTCCATACGCTGTGCCGAGGTATGGATATAGGTCTCGGGTATATTGGCGTCCTCTTTTATGTCGATAGCAGTTTCAAAGGGCGCTTCTATCTTTTCTCCGCGCTCAGTCAGTATTGCCTCGTTCAAGAGACGTACGTAAAGATCGTATCCGACAGAGTCTATATGTCCGTGCTGCTCCGCGCCGAGAAGATTTCCGGCCCCACGTATTTCAAGGTCACGGAGAGCTATCTTGAAGCCTGCGCCAAATTCGGCATACTCACGTATAGCCTCAAGCCTCTTTCTCGAAATATCCGAAAGTGCTTTACCCTGTCTGTAGGTAAAATAAGCGTATGCCTGTCTGCCGCCGCGTCCGACACGGCCTCGTATCTGGTGAAGCTGGGCAAGTCCCATTCGGTCGGAGTCCTCTATTATAAGCGTATTAGCGTTGGGAATATCTACTCCCGTCTCTATTATCGTAGTGCAGACAAGAACGTCTATATCGCCTCTGACGAGCGCCTGCCATATCTCCTCAAGCTCATCCTTCTCCATTTTTCCGTGCGCGACCGTAACTCTCGCATCGGGAATTGCTCGGGATATTTTGGCGGAGACTGTATAGATATGCTCCACTCTGTTGTAGAGATACAACACCTGACCGCCTCTTGAAAGCTCACGTCTTATTGCCTCAAAAATGAGAAGGTCGTCATGCTCAAGGACATAGCTCTGCACAGGAAAACGGTCTCTCGGAGCTTCGTCCAATATGGACATATCACGGATACCGCTCATCGCCATATTGAGTGTACGCGGAATAGGGGTAGCGGTAAGGGTAAGCACGTCTACGTCCTCGGTCTTGGATTTTATTTTTTCCTTCTGACCGACACCGAAGCGCTGCTCCTCATCGACGATAAGAAGTCCGAGGTCCTTGAACTCGGTGCGCTTTCCGAGCAGGCTGTGAGTTCCTATAATGATATCAGTCTCACCTCTTTGCAGTCTGCGAAAAATCTTGGACTGCTCTGTGGGAGTCCTGAATCTTGATATCATATCCACGTTTATGGGATAGCCTCTCATTCTTGAAAGAACTGTCTGATAATGCTGAAGCGCCAAGATAGTGGTAGGCACTAATATAGCCACCTGCTTTCCCGCACATACCGCCTTGAATGCGGCGCGCAGAGCCACCTCGGTCTTTCCGAAGCCTACGTCTCCGCAGAGCAGTCTGTCCATAGGCACAGGCTTCATCATATCTGCCTTTATCTCTTCTATTGCGGCAAGCTGAGGCTCGGTCTCCTCAAATTCAAATGAGGCATCGAACTCCTTTTCAAGCTCACTGTCGGCAGGAAACGCATATCCCGCCTTGCGCTGACGGGCGGCATAAAGCATGATAAGCTCACGCGCCATATCCTCGGTCGCCTTTTTCGCGCGGCTTTTAGCCTTCTGCCAATCGGTGCCGCCCATTTTGGAAAGCTTGACACTTCCGTCCTCTGCGCGTGCTCCGATATATTTGGAAACAAGCTCCAATCGCTCTGCGGGCAAAAACAGCTTATCCGTACCCGCATAAGCAATGCTTATATAATCCTTGGTAACTCCGTCGGAGGTAATAGTCTGTATTCCTTCAAATCTGCCTATACCGTGTGCGGCGTGAACAACGTAGTCCCCCACCTTCAAGTCGGCATAAGACATCAGCTTCTCGCCCGCGCCCTGCTTTTTGCCGTAGCGCTTATTTCTCTTTTGACGGTATGCCGCCTTCGCTTCGTCGGGATATAGCGAAAGCACTGCCACTCTCGGCATGATAAGCTCAAAGCCCGAGGGCAAAAATCCGTCAAAAATGTAAACTATACTTGGCATTATTTCTTCGCTGTCAGGTGAAGACGCAATGCGTGAGGGAATTTCATTTTCGCAAAAAAACTCATGCATTGCCTTTTTCTCTGCGGCAGTTCTGCACACGAGCATTATTTTATATTTCGACTCGATGAAATTCTTTATATCTGCCAAAAGCATATCGGGCTTGCCGTTATAAGAAACGGTCTTTCTGCATCTGAAGCCAAAAAGACCTCCGAGCTGTTCCCTGCCTATATTTCCCGCAAAGGTGTTTATATGGAGAGGAACGCTTTTGAAAAGAAAATCGGCATAGTCGGCTTTTTCCGCATTGAAGCGCGCAAGCGGCGCGGGAATCGTTCCGTCCTCAATAAGCCTCGTTGCGTTTTCCTGTGACATTTTTATTGAAATGTCGAGGCGCTCGTTTACCTCGTTCGTACCGAATATAAGAACGTAGGGATTGTTTGAGGAAAGCAGAAAATAATCCATGAGCGTACAATGCTCGGGATATACGAATGAAATATATTTATCCGCAAAGTTAAGCTCCGCGCCCGTCTCAATAGAAGCTATCTCGTTATTTATGACCTTGACGGCATCATCGCTTTTGCTCTTTTTACGCAGGGCTTCAAGCTGTTTTTTCAGCTTAGCCCTTATTTCGCTGTCGGTTATTACCTCTTTCGCGGGAAGTATCTCGACCGAGTCGATATTTTCTGTCATTCTCTGTGAAATAATATCGAAATATCCCATTCGGTCTATCTCGTCACCGAAAAACTCTATTCTGACAGGGTTTTCATTTCCGCCACCGAAAAAGTCGACTATCCCGCCTCGGCGTGAAAACTGACCGTTTCCGTCAAGCGTCTCTGTCGGCGCGAATCCCAGCGAGGTGAGTCGCATACAAAGACCGTCAATGTCGATATTGCCGCCAACCTTCAAGGAAAGCGAAGAAGCCTCCAGCTTTTCGGGAGGCATAGTATATGAAATAAGAGCGGCGGGGGTAGTCACCACTGCAGAAAGCTCTCCGTCCAAAATACTTTTAAGCACAGAAAGCCTTTCACGGTCTGACTCGTGAGAGGCTGAGATGTTATACAGTACAAGCTCTCGGGAAATAAATGTTTTTGAGGGAAGCCCCTCCGCATTCAGCATTTCGCAAACACGCTTCGCCTCTGCCTCGTATGGCAGAATGACAAGCGCGCATTTTCCTTCGGACTTTATAGTATTTAAAATATTATAGCAGAAAGCGTCAAGAGCGCCTCCCGACAAGCCGTTTATGACAAGCGGCAGGGGCTTTCTTGCTTCGCTCTGCTCTTTTAAGGACGCAAGCACATGAGAATATTCTCTGTCAAGCGTTAAACACGAATAAATTGTTTTCAAAACAAAGCCTTTCAAAAAATCACGGTTAAATTATAGGTAGGCGCTTATTTGGAATATTTACACATAGCGTCATCTATCTTACCGTCCAGGATAAGAAGCACAGATTCATAGACACCTTCAAAGGTCCCGAACATTTTCTCTCGATCCTCCTGACCGAGCTTCCCAAGCACCCAATCCGCCATGGGATATTCCCTGTTCGGCTTCTCTCCGACGCCGAGCTTTATTCTCGGAAAATTATCGCTCGAAAGCTGATAGATTATATCTCGAACGCCCTTCTGACCTCCGTCCGAGCCCTTGCGCCTTATTCTCATCACTCCGCAGCCGAAATTTACGTCATCGCAGATCACGGTTATGTTTTCGGGAGCAATTTTATAAAAGTCAGCAGCTTCACGCACAGCCTCGCCCGATGCATTCATAAAGGTCTGCGGCTTCATAAGCAATACTCTTTTTCCGTTAATATTAACATCGCAGGTGAGAGATTTGAATTTCAATCTGTCAAGCTTCACGCCCAGCTTCGAGGAAATGTAATCGAGCGCCATAAAGCCCGCATTATGACGTGTAGTCAGATACTGCTCACCCGGATTTCCGAGTCCTGCAACTATATGAGTGATAGGCTGCACTTTATTTTCGGTATTCTCTTTTTTTATTTTATCAAACAAGTCAAAAATATTTGCCATTTCAAGTCCTTTTTCCGTGTCGTGTAAAAATCAGTTTTCGCTCTTTGCCTCGTCCTTTATGCAAATAAACTCCTTAGCGTAAGGAAGCTTTAAAATTTCGTCGCACATAACATGCCATTCGTCTAACTTATGTGTACGTCTTGCATAATATATGTTTATCAGAGTCTCATAATTCATAGTTACGGTGCGGAGCTGGTTATAGCTTGAAGGAAGAAGCTGAATGAGATCATACCAAAGGGCCTTGTCCTTGGTCTCTACAAATTTCAGTCTCGTCTGCTCCATGTATGCGATAAGACTGTCGAGCTGACAAAGAGCGCCCTCGCTCATCTTGTCACAGCTGAAGTCCTCACGTCCGAATGGCTTTGCGTGTATTTTATGCATCGTGCTTGTCGAGTTTGCGACTGTCGCCACCTTGTAGGTGTCGAACTCCTTCCACCAATAAAGCGGAGCTGTTATATCCATAGAGACAAATATCTGTCTCAAAAACTTTCTGTGGTCGCTGCCCGAAACGGCAAGTCGGTGTCCCAAGGAAATATCGTTCTCGCCGAGTACGTAATCACCGTTATCGTCATAATAGCTGTCCGAGCGTGCCCAGCTATTCAAAGGATTTCTTGCGCCCCTTATGGCATTCTCCAAATTCATTACAGAAATTTTTTCGATCTTTATCATTTTCTATTCTCTCCTCTTGATAGCTGATAATCGGCAAAACCGTTTAATTCACTAAATTATTGTATCACAAATACATTTAATTGTCAATAAAAAGTATATATTAAAAATTAAAACATATAATAAATGTACGAAAAATCACATTTTAGAACCTCAAAAAAACTTTTTAAAAAAATTTGATTTTTTTTGTAAAAACCTCTTGACAAATCAAGAAAGAGGTGTTATAATATCATACGTCGCAAGCGAGTGTCACAAAAATTCACACGGGAGCATAGCTCAGTTGGGAGAGCATCTGCCTTACAAGCAGAGGGTCATAGGTTCGAGCCCTATTGTTCCCACCACCGTGATTTTTCACGAGTCGAGCAATTTTTGGCACTGCTTGATTTTATGTAATGGCCTGGTAGCTCAGCTGGTTAGAGCGCTAGCCTGTCACGCTAGAGGTCGTGGGTTCGAGCCCCATCCGGGTCGCCATTACATATGCCTCTGTAGCTCAGTTGGTAGAGCAGAGGACTGAAAATCCTCGTGTCGTTGGTTCAATTCCGACCGGAGGCACCAGCGACCGTGTGTCGCTGCATATGCGGATTTAGCTCATTTGGTAGAGCGCGACCTTGCCAAGGTCGAGGTGGCGGGTTCGAGCCCCGTAATCCGCTCCAGCAATAACGGACACAATAGTGTCCGTTATTTAATACTATATGGCGCCATAGCCAAGCGGTAAGGCAGAGGTCTGCAAAACCTTTATTCCCCGGTCCGATTCCGGGTGGCGCCTCCAAGACGAGTTGACAAAAAAGATGCCAACCGAAAAACCCGAGATTTTCTCGGGTTTTCTTCGTTTTTCGCCGTTTTCCTCACTTTTTTGAAATTCGGAT
>SVQV01000009.1 GCA_015065175.1 Oscillospiraceae bacterium
TAAAGTCCTACGGTGACAGAGACGTAACTCTTACAAGTAATGTAATAGTAGACAGCTCGGGCTTCATTCCCGTCAGCAGTACGAACGATAAGTTAGCCTCCCGCATACCCGAAGAGGCAAAGGACAAGATCTTTTTCGTAAACCTCTATGACCTCGGCTGGAAAGAGGATGATATAGTATCCATAACGAAGGAGAACGGTCCTGCGCGCGTATATGTTGACGGAGAGGAATTTACTCTTGCGCAGTACCCTAACGCCTATTATGAGGACGGCACGAAGACAGATATAAAGGATCTTCTCTATTTCAAGTACGTTTATGATAGCGGAAGCGTTGTAAACCGCGATAACTCCGACCTTTACTGGCCTTGGGTAGAGCGTGCAAACGCAGACCCCAACCTCACACCCGACTCTATTGTAGGCTGGGAGATGCGCGTAATCAACGAGCGCGACGGTCTTTCGGACAAGGGCGACGGAGCGATGGGAGACGAGATACTCTCATGGGTAAACACCGGAGATATCTGGTACTACGGAAGCGTATTTGAGGGCTGGGAGTTCGGATATTACACCATTGACCCCAATTGCGTACACGGAGACGGACTGCTCGGTCAGGCTAAGCCCGGCGGCTTTTATTCGCTCAAATCGGTACAGCCTAACGGATGGGGATGTAAGGTATCCGGCAACTCGACTGCAGGCAGAAACACATTCGTGCTTCTCAATGCAATAGAAGCGCTTGACGCTCCGGGTGAGTGGTTTATAGATAAAGAGACGGGTAATTTCTATATTTATCCGAAATCCGATGATATAACAAGCCAGCTTATAACCTATTCGGGCAGTAAGAGATTTGATCTCGTTACGGTAGAGAGCGCGGCAAATATAGTGCTTGACGGAATAGGCGCGAACGGTGCTTCTCTTTCGGCTATACGCTTAAACAGATCGGATAATGTTGTAATTCAGAACGCAAGGACGAGAAACACGAAATCGCAATCAATAATATTCAATAATACCACTAACAGCGCATTGCTTTATTCGGATCTTTCATATGCCTATGATGCTATGGTATACGTTGTAAACGAGGCTACAGTAAACGAGCTTCAGCCTATGAATATATTCATTCAGAACAACACCTTCTCGGATACACCGTCCACCGTATCAAATGCGATATCCGTAGGCGGCTGCCGTGCCGTAATTTCACACAACTATTTCTTGGACTGCTGTGTAAACGGACGGGGTGCGGAGCATATAGTTGAATACAATCTGTTCGAGGGCGGAAACAAGTTCGTAACAGACGGCGGTATGGTATACTTCGGTACCTATAACGCAAGAGGCGTTCATATAAGAAACAACCTCTTCCACATGTTCAAGGCGACACACCAGGCAATCTACTTTGACGCAATGGGAAGCGGAATGTACGCATATAATAACATGATAAGCCTTCTTGGTGCACAGACGAATAATCACACTGCATGGTATTCATCAACAGGACACGGAAACGTATGCTACGGTAACATAATAGTACTCCGTAACAAGTCCCAGATAGATAAGCTTGACGGCAAAGATACAAACGAAGGAACGGAAGCTATAAAGAAGGGCGACGATATAAACGAGTCGGGTCTCTTCTATTACTACTACGGAAACAATGCGAGCGGCAACAGCTTAGCAGGTCACTGGTGGATGGGTATTAAGGAAAAAGAGGTAAGAGACAGACTTACACTCAGCAATCAGGACGCATGGAACGCACGTTATCCCGAATACATGAACTTCCTTGAAGGCACAAAGGCTATAAACGAAGCGTATGACTATGCGGACTATAAGGTTTACTACGAGGCACAGAAGCTGTCGGGGCTTACTCACGTATTCAAGACCGCTGACGATACAGTTATCTGGGTACCTTCTTATGAATACCTTGACGAAAACGGAGCAAAGCAGACTAAGCCCGCTCAGACCTTGAAGGCAGAAAACGGGGAAATAGTACTGACATTCGACGACATAGCCGCAATGGAGCGACTCCGCCGTCAGCCCGCATTCAGCGTAATCAAAAACAACCTTATTTTGGGCGGTTCGACAAATCCGGATAATGTTATTACGAACAGTGCCGAAAAATATAAAGGACTTATCAAGGATGTAACAATAAAAGAAGACAACTACCTTGAATTCGATTATAACAAAATAATGGCGGATGCCGAAAACTGCGACTACAGGATAAGCGATGAAGCATGGTCTATGCTTGAAAAAGAAATGGGCAAGGAATTCGTAGCTATCCTCAAGGGAATCGACTGCAAAAAGGCAGGACTTACATATTAAATAAAGCGGCGGAGCTGTCCCGAATAAAAATCAGGGACAGCTCCTTTTGTAATAAGTAAGCTTTTCAAGGAAAAGACATAGGAAAAAACGCCGTAAAGTTATGATTTGAGCTGATTTTTGGGGTATGACTGCAAAAAATTAAAATCTGACATGTGTCGTTGTGAATTGTGCTTAAAAACACCGAAAAGTTTTTGGCTGTTTATCTTTCTTTTTTTGCAGTTTTTAACAAAACATTTGCAGATATTTTCATATGCACCGTTAAGTATTTACTTTTTGCTACTTTATGATATAATTTTTATAACGAAAACCTTGAAAGGCAGAAACACAAATGAAAAAAACAAAGCTTTTAGCGATTCTTTTTGTACTCGTTTTGGTTTTGGCGCTTGTTTCCTGCGGCGGCAATAAAAACCCCGTTGAAACAAACGGACCCGAGGTAACGCAGGAGCCTGTTGTTACCGAGCCTCCGAGACCTACGTATGAAATGACACCCTTTTCCAATTGGCAGGATTACACAATTGTTTATAAGGACGAAGCCGCTGCTGTGGTTTCGGGCGCATTCGTTCAGTTCAATCTGAAGCTGGGCGAGAAGTATAATTTCATTCCCCGAGCAGAGTCCGACTTTATGATACCCGGCGAGAGCGCTCCCGTGGGAACTCTTGAAATTCTCGTCGGACTTACAAACCGCCCCGAGAGTACGCAGGCATATGAGTCTCTCAAGGCTAACGACTACTTTATCGGTATGATAAACAACCGTCTTGTAATTGTCGGCGGCTCGGACAATGCAACGGCTGCGGCGCTTGAGTATTTTATGCTTTATCTTATGGAAGCGGATGGACTTTACTATCCGACAGCAGGCTATACATATGAAGCCGATTATGTTGTCGACAAGCTCACCGTCGGCGGTGTTGATATTTCCGAGTACGTGCTTGTAAGAGGTAACGGAATGAGCACGAGCGAAAGAAATATGATAGATTTTCTCTGTCAGTCTGTCGCGGACATCTGTGGCGTTAATCTCAAAATGATCCTCCCCTCCGCAAAGGAACAGACATACGAGATACTTGTCGGTAACACAGGCAGAGACCTTACATCAAAGGAGCTTGCCGACGGCACCTATGCTATCGAGCAGACAGACACCAAGCTCGCGCTCTACGGAAAGGGCGAGAATGCGGATTCCTTTATATTAAAGCATCTCATTGTTGACGTTTTAGCTAATATTCCGGAGGGAGAGAGCTATGATATCAAGCTTGAAAATATTTCCGGCGAGCCTTTTTCACTGCCTTCGCTTGTTTCGAGCAATCTTCCCAAAACCTTCGGAGACCTCAGAGATAAGTACGATTACGATGTTGTCTCGACAGATACTACGCTTGCCAGATTTTTGGCTACAGCCGAAGAATTGCCCGATGAGGTCACTGTGTTGGATCCTATAAAGCTTGAAGATTATCCGCTTGTTTCGCACAAAAAGCAGATCTACGTTTCGGGCGTGAGCGGAGACGATAACAATACAGGAACAAAGGCTTCTCCCTTTAAAACGATAGGCAAAGCCGTCAGTGCAATGAAAAATCAGGGCGGCGGCGTTATCTGGGTAGAAGGCGGAGATTATCCGCTGACCGAGGCCGTATATATCGGCGCAACTCACAGTGGTACTATTCTTTCTCCCTTGTTTATCAAGTCTTACGGAGATATGGACGTTACTCTTACAAGCAACAAGATAATTGAAAGCGCAGGCTTCAAGCTTGTAGATACGGCGAAGGATAAGGTTGCCGCACGCTTGCACGATGAAGTTGAAAATAAGGTATATTATGTAAATCTCTATGACCTCGGCTGGGAGGAAAGCGACATTGATTCCACAAAGTCGAAAATATATGTTGACGGTGAGGCGTTTGACCTTGCGCGTTATCCTAACGCCTACTACGAGGACGGCAAGACCCGTATAGATATATCCGACCTTCTTTACTTCAAGTATGTATATGACACGGGAAGCGTTACCGCGCGTGATGCCTCCGACCTCTACTGGCCCTGGATAGAGCGTGCGAATAACGACCCCAATCTTACCCCCGATTCTATCGTAGGCTGGGAGATACGTGTCCTTAACGATAAAGACCGCCTTGCCGACAAGGGTGACGGCGCTATGGGAGACGAAATTCTTTCCTGGGTAAACACAGGCGATATCTGGTACTACGGAAGCGTATTCGAGGGATGGGAGCATGGCTCTTATAATATCGACCCCGCATGTGTGCATGACGGAAATCTTCTGGGCACTCTCAAGGATGACGGCTACTATTCACTTAAATCCTTAACGCCCAGTTCCTTGGGATGTAAGGCGTCGGGTAACTCTGCGGCAGGCAGAAACACCTTCTATCTCTTTAACGCTATAGAGGCGCTTGATGCTCCGGGAGAATGGTTCTTCGACAGGCAGACAGGTAATTTCTATATCTATCCGAAAACCGACGATATAACAAAACAGCATATCGCTTTTTCCGGCAGTAATACATTCAACCTTATCAATTTTGACACCGCATCTCACGTGGTGCTTGACGGAATAGGCGCAGACGGCTCGGGCGGTCGTGCTATTAACGTATACGGAAGCACGAATATAGTAATTCAGAATGCGACAATAAAGAACACGAAGAGCGAGTCTGTATTCTTCAACTTCTGCTCAAACAGCGCGCTTATTTATTCCGATATTTCTGCTTCCAATTCCGCTATGGTAAGTGTTTCAAATTACGATTCCGTGCTTTTGCTCAGACCTATGGACATATTTATCCAAAACAACACCTTCTCGGATACTCCTCCTACAGTCTCAAATGCCGTAGTTCTTGCAGGCTGCCGCGCAATAGTTTCGCATAACCACTTTATAGACTGCTGTCTGAACGGAACGGGCATGGAGCATATAATCGAGTATAACAGATTTGAGGGCGGTAACAAGTTCGTGACCGACGGCGGTATGGTATACTTCAGTACCTACAGCGCAAGAGGCGTTCACATACGCTATAACCTTTTCCATATGTTCCACGCAACGCATCAGGCGGTATACTTTGACACTATGGGAAGCGGAATGTACGCTTATTACAACGTAATAAGCACTCTCGGCGCCGAGACAAACTCGCACAAGGCGTGGTATTCCTCCTCGGGTCACGGTAACGTTTGCTTTGGAAATATTATAGTGCTTCGTAACAGATCCCAGATAGATGCTGTTGAAGGAAAGGACACCGATGAAGGAACCGAAGCAATTAAGAAGGGTGACGATATCAACGAATCAGCACTTTTCTATTACTATTACGGTAACGGTGCCAAGAACAACAGCTTGGCAGGTCACTGGTGGATGGGATACAGAACGAGCGAGGTCGATGTCCGCCTCGTAAAGAGCGACCGTGATGCATGGGATGCGCGCTATCCCGATTATATGAACTACTTGGAGGCTATCAAGGCGGTCATCGAGGCGTATGATTACGTGGATTACAAGGTTTATTATAAGCCTCAGAAGCTTTCTTCAAAGACGCTTACATTCAAGACTGCCGACGATACTGTGATCTGGGTGCCTTCCTACGAATATCTTGACGAAAGCGGCGCGACTCAGACAAAGGCAGCTCAGGAGCTTAAGGCTGAAAACGGACAGATAGTTCTTAGCTTTGACGATGTAGCCGCAGTAGAGCGCTTGGGACGTCAGCCCGCATTCAGCGTTATAAAGAATAATCTTATTCTGGGCGGATCTACAACGCCGCATCATGTTATTACGAAATATCATGAGTCATACCCGGGAATTGTCAAGAACTCTTCGCTGAACGAAGACAACTATTTTGAGTTTGACTACGATAAGATAATGGCTGATGCCGAAAACTATGACTACACTATAAGCGACGAGACATGGGCAATGATCGAGAGCAAGATGGGCAAGGAGTTCGTTGCTATCCTGAAGGGCATCGATTATGAAAGAGCAGGACTTACAAAGTAAGCTGTATTGCATTATAAAAGGAAAAGGATAGAGAATTTTCACGTTCTCTATCCTTTTTTAAAACGGGCGATCGTGAATCGCCGCTACGATAATGCCGTATTCCCGCCCCGCCACGCAAGGTAGGGGGCTTGCTCCTCATGTTTTTTTGACCTATACCATGGCAACGATCAGGCGTAATTATTCGGCGAGGAATTTGTAAAGCGAGTTTGCGCTGCAAATATATTCCCATGACCAGTTTAAATTCACTTGTTCGGGCAAAATATCTGCTTCAAGCTCTTCAATGCTCGTACGCTTGCCGCTCAGATATTCGATAATTAAAGTGCGACAGGCGCGAAGACGTTGAAGAAGACCGCCGAGGCGCAGATCCTGCACGTCAAATCCGAACGGCTTGTTTTCCTTCATCCATTGCGCATGGAATTCGGTGTAGAATTTATCAAGCAATGCGGATATCTTCTTGCATTCGTCTGCGAGTGCGGCAAGCGTTTCCTTGTCGCCTGTCTGATATGCCGCACGCAAGCGGACTCCGAAATCTGCCTTCAGAATGAGCAATTTCGCAAGCGCCTTCTGGGTGCGGAATATGTAGCCGAAGCTCTTGTTTTTTGAAAGGCAAGAAAGCGCGGGCAGGGCTTTGGCGGCGTTCTCCTTGATCTCGGGGCGTTCCTTTGCCGTTATATCGAAGATACCGACAAGCGGATCGTTATACAACAGGGCTTTTGATAATCCTGCGCCGTTTTCGGGTGGAGCGGGCAGTTGGTTCATGCTGTCTACAGTCATAAAATCGTCGAACTTGATACCTGTCAAGGTATGAAAGAGCTTTTTTATAGCCTTCATGTCGAAATTGCCGTATGCCAGGCTTGCAGTATACGCCAAGGTGGGAAGAGTTGCATAGCGTGAGCATTCTCCGCCGTCGTCGCCCCACATAGTCAGAAAGAAATGCTTGATTTCGTGCTGTACACAGGAACGCACAGAGGGCTCGATCATGCTTTGCGCGGTTGCGTTCTGGGGTGTGAAGCAGATTGCAGAGCGAGCGTGGTTACAAAACAGAATTTCACGGTCAAATTTCTTGTGCGCCACGATCATTTCATCGTAACGCTCCTTTTCTGTATGATAATAATCCCAATAAACGAGGGAAATCTTTTCGGGCAGGTTGGAAAATACACGTTCGGGAATTTTGCATTCCTTGCCTTCCAGATAATATGATCCGTTTGTGGCAAGACGGAAATACATGTCGCTCCATATCATCGGACGGAAGCCGTATTTTTCGGCTATTTCACATACACGCTTCAAATGTGCGGAAAGAATATCAAAGCGGTCGCGGTAGCCGTTTTTGTCAAGATATTTGCCAAGACCGACCATATGCGCCTCGTCCATTCCGATATTAATGCGGCGAGAGGTATAGCATTCCGCCATTGTTGCAAACATACGGTCGATCAAGGCTTCGACCTTCTCGTTGCCGCAGAGAAGAATATCGGCGCAATCGCGGTATCGGGACGCATACTTACTGCATTTAAACAGGGTGTTGAGGTGCGCAAGAACTTGAATGCAGGGGATCATTTCAATGCCAAGCTCTTTGGCGTAGGCGTCCAGCGCCTTCATTTCTTCTTTGGTATATCTGCCGCGCAGATAACCGAAATAAGGCTCTCCCTCTATTTCGTATGTATCCTCTGTGTAGAGCTGAAGCATGTTATAGCCCATCAAAGCCAATAAACGCATGAATTGCTTCAGACTCTCGACCGTCATTACTGCGTTTCGTGAGCAATCCAGCATTATTCCAAGCATCTCAAATGAGCAGGCCTCTTCATGGGTATAGGCATGCTCAATGCCATATTGCTTGAGAAGAACAAGTCCGCGCGCAAGATCGGTGTTTGTTTTGTAAGTAAGGGCTGTGGCTTTACCGTCGCAAGAAATGGAGATGCCTTCACCGCCTTGTATCAGAGTAACACTATCAGGCAAAGTCCAGTTCAATTCTTTTTGTAATTCTGTAAGCAGCTCGGGTCTCATCGGTATGTTCTCCTCGTTTTTTTCCTGTTTTCTTTTTTCGGAATATGACTTTATTATATATCACACAAATATGAAAATCAAGTTGTTTTACAATAAAAAATGGCCTTTGCGGATGTGAGGCATCTTTTACACATCATCAGACAATCGTTCATGTTTCTTTGTTCACATCTTGTATTTATGGTGTGTTTTCCACACTTTTAGTTCGTTTTAATTTGCCTCTGTTCAATCTATAATATTAGTAAGGAAATAGGACTATCAGTACGGGAGGCAAAGACGTGAATAAACTTACTTTAGGCGATAGAATAAAAGAAGCTCGCAAGAATCAAAAGCTGACGCAAGAGCAAGTGGCGGAACGATTGGACATAAGCGTTGAATTTATAGGACAAATAGAGCGTGGTATTAAATTGCCGAGCATGCAGGTGTTCGTCAAGCTTATAGAGACGTTGAACGTATCTGCCGATTATCTTTTGCGGGACTCTGTTTCTACAGGACAGCTTTTTGGAGATAATGCTATAGGCCGTAAGATTGAAAAGCTAAAGCCGAAACAACGAATAGCATTGGAAGCTCTCATAGACACATATATACAATATCTTGATTGATCAGAAGAACCTTTAAAAAGGTTCTTCTTTTTTTCATTCGACAGCGTGAATTGAGCTTTTTCGACAAAGAAAACGTGGTATAATGTACTCACAGTTCGTATAAAGAACTAAAAGAACAAAAGAAAGAGGTCAAATTTCGATGGAAATCAAGTTTAGTAGACAAATCGACGAGCTTGGCAGGATAGTGATACCTGCCGACATACGTAGAGAGTACGGATTAAAAGTCGGGGACAAGGTTTGCTTTAATGCATGTGATGACGGTATAATAATTTGCTTGGAGGATTGCAAAGATGATGAAAGAAAGAAAAAATGAGAAGGATCTTATTCTTTCGGACGCTGCGGTGTGTCACGTGTTAAAGCGTGAGTCAGATGCGCTTGGGGTAAGCTTGGAAGAATACGTCGAGAGATTTCTTATGGCATTTTATGAAGAGCCTCAAAGGTTTTGTCGCGCGGCGGCGGTATCACTTTTTGAGAGGGCAAAGGATATCACGTATAGAGAGCAAAAAAGAGAGAGCTTCACAGTAATTAAAACCGTGTTACTCTCTCTTTTGTTTTTTTCGCTCGCATAGGCGGTTTTTCACGCCGAGGTTACAGGGGGAGCGGGGGTTTGTGTTCGGCTTGCTTCGGGATTGTTTTCCGTCTGCTTTTTTCTTGAATGGGGGTGTCTTTTTCTCTTGCGCTTGGTCTTTTTGACCTCGCTTTCTTCAAGACGGCTCAGGTATTCCGCAATCTCGGTTTCCTTCGCTAAAAATACCGTCTTTCTCGCGCGCCATGTCTCGTCGAAGTTTTTCTGTAGCTTTATTTGCAGGAAAAGCGGACCGTGTTCTTCGCAATTAAGGAGAGTCAGATATCTGCGACCCTTGCAGTGAAGCGTGCTGTGTTTGTCCGTAAGAGGCTTATCGCATTTCGGGCAGTGGGTGATGCTCGATTTCTCTTCCGCAAAGAATTCGGAAAATTCCACGTATCCGTCCTCGCCTATATTAGAGTCGCCGTAGGTCTCATCGAAAAGGTAATCCTCGTCTGCGCTGTGATACTGCTCCATTCCTTTTTTTAGATCCAGCTTCTGTGCGACAAGCGCGGTAAAGTAGGCATCATTCAACGCATCGTGAGAGGGAAGCGTCTGCTCGATATTGAAAAGCTCCATAGCGTATTCAAGAGAGCGTTGCTGCTTTTGTCCGTCCGTCTGGGAGTTGAATATAGGCTGAAGGTCGAAAACGTTGTCCAGCCAATCGGAGTTTATGTCGCAGACTGCTAAATTCTCCTTCAGCATCGGAATGTCGTCGGGACCCCAGGTGAAGAACGCGAAGTCGTCTCCGCACCAGTCATGGAATTTGACTATAGCGCTTTCAAGCGGTATACCCATATCCATTTTTTCTTGAGTTATTCCCGTAAGGAGCATAACATGGCGGTGTATTTTACAAAAATATTTAGGCTTTACAATAACGCTGTAGCTTCCGCAGAAATTCATTTCCTCGTCCATCATTACAGCGCCTATTTGAATGACCTCTCCTCTCAGGCGCGCTGAAAGCCGCTTTTGCACCGCAATAGCCTTCTGCGCATATGCCTGATTCCATTCGAGGTCCAGCATAATGTATTTCATATTCAATTCTCTCTCATATATAGATAAGGCTACGTCCGAAGGACAAGCCAAGCTATCGTTTTTCACAAATTATATTATACTTGATTTTGTTCCTTTTGTCAAGGAGTATTTTATGGAGAAGGGCTTTTTTGCGGTATTTGTCGATTTTTGAAAGTTTTTTCTTGTTTGAGAAAAAATAACAGGCAAAAAGTAATAGCAAATATTTCTTGACAATCATACCCTGAATAGTGTATAATGGTATAATGAAGTAATTTGTAAATAAATCCGCAGGAGATAATACATGGAAAACGCAAAGAAGGTCCCCGAAATTTTCGGCAGTATGGTATTCGGCGATGCCGTTATGAGAGAGAGACTGCCAAAGGACATATACAAGGCATTAAAAAACACAATTGAGAACGGAGAGGCTTTGAAGCTCGATATAGCTAACTCTGTCGCTACCGCTATGAAGGAATGGGCTATGGAGAGAGGCGCTACTCACTTCACACACTGGTTCCAGCCTATGACGGGAATTACGGCAGAGAAGCACGATAGCTTTATAGAGCCGCTCGACAACGGACAGATAATTATGCGCTTTTCGGGAAAGGCGCTCGTAAAGGGCGAGCCCGACGCTTCCTCTTTTCCGTCGGGAGGGCTTCGCGCCACCTTTGAGGCGAGAGGCTACACTGCTTGGGACCCCACCTCCCCCGCCTTTGTAAAGGAAGGTACACTTTACATACCTACCGCATTCTGCTCCTACGGCGGAGAGGTGCTTGATAAAAAGACCCCCTTGCTTCGCTCTATGCAGGTCATAGCGAAGTCGGTAAAAAAAATACTTGAGATATTCGGCAGAGACGACCTCACGCCCACCACTACGGTAGGCGCGGAGCAGGAATATTTCCTTATTCCCAAGGAGCTTTATGACAGACGTGAGGACCTACAGTTCTGCGGAAGAACGCTTTTCGGCGCGACACCTCCAAAAAGACAGGAAATGGACGACCATTATTTCGGCGCTATTAAGCCTAAAGTAAAGGCGTTTATGGAGGAGCTTGATATTGAATTGTGGAAGCTCGGAGTCATGGCGAAGACCGAGCATAACGAGGCGGCTCCCGCGCAGCACGAGCTTGCTCCTATATTTTCTACTACAAATATCGCCTGCGACCACAATCAGCTCACAATGGAGATGATGAAAAAGGTAGCGGAAAAGCACGGACTTGTATGTCTTTTACACGAGAAGCCCTTTATGGGAGTCAACGGAAGCGGAAAGCATAACAACTGGTCGCTTTCTACCACCTCGGGCATAAATCTTTTAGAGCCGGGCGATTCTCCGAATGAGAATTTGCAGTTCTTGCTTTTCATCGTTGCGGTAATTGCGGCGGTAGATGAATATGCTCCCTTGCTTCGCCTTACAGTAGCATCGGCGGGAAATGATTACCGTCTCGGCGCGAGCGAAGCACCCCCCGCTATCGTTTCTATTTTCTTGGGTGATGAGCTTACCGAAATATTCGAGGCTATCGAAAACGGTAAGGGCTACGACAAGAAGGGCAAGGTCTATATGGACATAGGCGCGGATGTTCTTCCTAAGATACGCAAGGACAACACCGACCGAAACCGCACCTCTCCTTTTGCGTTTACGGGTAATAAATTTGAGTTCCGTATGCTCGGCTCGTCGCTGTCTATCGCAGAGCCTAACATTATACTTAACACTATCGTTTCGGATATTCTCGACAGATTTGCTGAGCGCCTTTCGGACGCTGATGACCTTCCTCAAGCGGTGCTTGAGCTTATAAAGGAGACCTATTCCGAGCATAAGAGAGTAATATTCAATGGCAACGGCTATTCTGACGGCTGGACAGAGGAAGCCGAAAAGAGAGGACTTCCCAATCTCAGAACCTCTGCGGCGGCTTTGCCCTATCTCCGCTCCGAGCAGAATGTGGCACTCTTTGAGCGTCACGGAATTTTCACCGCATCTGAGGTAAATTCCCGTTGCGATATAATGCTTGAAAGCTTCGCAAAGACCGTGCATATCGAGGCGCTTACGCTTATCGATATGATAAACAAGGAGATATTGCCCTCTGTTGCATCCTATATGAATTCGCTTACCGAGCTTGCGCTCAGAAAAGCGGAATTGGGCGTATCCTCGGGCTTCGAGCGTGACCTCGTGAAGAAGCTTTCCATAACCTGCGACAAGACCGCAAGCTCAGCCGCTAAGCTCGAAAGAGCAGTAAATACGGCAGAGAAAAAGGAAAACGTCTCCGAGCGCGCCGAGTACTACGACAAGGATATCCGCAAGCTATTAAACGAGCTTCGCACATCCATCGATGAGCTTGAACAGAAAACCGCCAAAAAATATTGGCCCTATCCCACCTACGCGGATATGCTTTTCTATAACTGATGGAGGGGCTTTATCTGTAAAAAGTGTAAAAATAAAAAAGCACTTGACAAAGCAATGCTTTTATGCTATTATAATAACGGAGAGAACCGATGACGGTTGCTCCCCTTATTACGATTAAAGAATTAACCGCTCAAAGTTGGATGCTGAGGCGGTTAATTCTTTTTATTATGATTATCAATGTAAGACAAAAGAGTTATTAAAAATCCTGCGAACAGGAACAACAGCTCCCAAGTAACAAACATGAGCATCACCTCCCCTCTCGGGAAGGCAAAAAGAATCTGCGTTCCCGATTAAGGGAAGCAACCGCCACCGTGTATGGTCCTCTTCGGGCGCTCTTTTGAGTGCCGTAATTATTATACATTAATAGACAAAAAATATCAACAAGTTTTTTCGATGGTTTTGAGGTGTTTTGCACGGATGATGTGTTGATTTTATTCCCATTTTCACTTGATTTAATGTTATACTTTAAACGAATAAAGGAAATCTTAAAGTATAAAGGAGCAAGGAAATGAGAATTATAACAAAAGAAATTATCGGAAAATTTGAAAAATATTTGATAACAGAAGAAAAAGCCTTGGCGACACTCGAAAAGTATATTCGGGACGTCAGGGCTTTTTCTGC
This sequence comes from Oscillospiraceae bacterium, assembly GCA_015065175.1. GTDB lineage: Bacteria > Bacillota > Clostridia > Oscillospirales > CAG-272 > UBA1740. The sequence continues at coordinate 13,445 of SVQV01000009.1, forward strand.
TTGGCTTGGAGGAAAGCGCGTAGATAAGCAAGAGATATTAAATTATAAATCGGAGCTTTGCGAAAAATACAGTGTCGCAAGTGTAAATTCTGTAATCTCTGCGCTGAATACCTTTTTCGCCTTCTGCGATTGGAACGAATTCAGAATTAAGGCGATAAAAATGCAAAGACAGATATTTGCGAGCAAGGAAAAGGAGCTGACAAAGCAGGAATACGAGCGGCTTTTAAGGACTGCGGAAAGTAAGGGCAACGAAAGACTGTATCTCTTGATGCAGACAATATGCTCGTCGGGTATCCGTGTATCCGAGCTGAAATATATCACAGTAGAAACCCTTAAAAGAGAACGTGCCGAAATAAACTGTAAGGGCAAGCGCAGACAGGTGCTTCTGCCGACCGACCTCTGCAAAATGCTGAAAGCATATGCAGAGAGACAAAAAATAAAAAGCGGTCCTGTCTTTATAACCAAAACAGGAAAACCGCTCGATAGGTCAAATATATGGTCGGACATGAAAAAGCTCTGCCGCGAAGCAGGAGTCTCCGAAAAGAAGGTCTTTCCACACAACCTCCGCCACCTCTTTGCCCGCACCTATTACTCAATCCAAAAGGATATAGTAAGACTCGCCGACATCCTCGGACACAGTAGCATAAACACCACCCGAATCTACACCATGGAAAACGGCGATGTCCACAGAAGACAAATTCAAAAATTAGGACTCCTCAGGTGCTAAGAAAAGCGTTACAACATAATTTTCATTATGTGGTACTTTTTTAAAAATTTTGCTTGATGTTATGATTTAGTATACAACTTTTTGAAAATAAAGTCAAGTGTTTTACATAAAAATGTTAAGGAAGAATTAAAAAAGGCATAACAAAAACTTCTCAAACCGTCTTCTAAAAGACAAACCTGAGAAAAAACAGAAAATTTTTTGAAAAAATCAAAAAACTTTGCTCCTATTTACAGTTAAATTACCACATAATGAAAATTATGTAGTAAAAAAGGAGACAAAGAAATGACTAAAAGTATCAAGCTGAGAGTATTAATATATGCTCTCCTTGTTGCGCTTTTGTTTACAAACTTCAGCGCAATTATCGTTATGCCGACATCGGCAGCAGAATTGGATCCTGCGGCAAACAGCGGATCTATTGTAATCGAGGAGGGCAGGGCGCAAGCAGGCAAATCGGTAAGCCTTAATATTTTAATTGAGGACAATCCGGGCCTTGCCGCGCTCTCTATCACTCTTAATTATGACAAAACGGCACTTACACTTACAAATATTAAAAACGGAGAGATTTTCCCCACGTTAGATACAGGACGAAATCTTTTCTGGAGCGCAGACGAAAACTGTGTGGAAAACGGAGTTTTAGCTACGCTTACATTTGAAGTAAATGCTAATGCGGAAAAAAAGGACTACACGATAAGTGCTGTCCTGAATGAGTCGCTTGATGAAAACTATGGCGATGTTGAGATTGCGGTAGTCAGCGGAAAAATAACTGTTTATGATATTCTTTACGGAGACGTAAACGGAGACGGAGAAGTGGGTGCCGCTGATGTACTTATGCTCAGAAAGTATATGGCTAACTATGACTATGAAACAGGAACTTCCACAATTTCCGTGCAGGCAGGCGCAGACGCTAACGGAGACGGAGATGTGGGCGCTGCCGATGTACTTATGCTCAGAAAGTATATGGCTAACTATGACTATGATAATGGTAGTTCAACTATAGTATTAGGCCCTAAAGTCGAGGAACATAAACACACCGAGGTCATCGATCCTGCGGTTGCTCCTACATATGAAAGCACAGGCTTGACAGAAGGCGCACATTGTTCATCCTGCGGAGCGATCCTTAAGAAACAGGAAGTTGTTGAAAAGCTTAAAGGTCAAGAAGTGTATGTTGAATATGATATTTATGGAAGCGACGCATATTTGGAGAGTGTTGTAGCGAAGAAGCTTGCAGCGGGTGAAGCTATCCATGACAATCCGGAAAAGATCAATACAACGGAAAGCGGATACACTTTTCTCAATATTCCCTCTAATGCAATTCCCGGATATACCTTCCTTGGTTGGTATGACGGATACGGAGACAACGCTGTACAAATTAAAACAATAGAAAAGGGTCAAGAAGGAAATATTCAGCTTTACGCTCATTGGAAAAAGGTTGTATATACAGTAACATTTGACTCTCCCGATGTTGATGTTACATATACATGGTATGATGAGGAGAAAGGTGAAGATACACCTCTCCGTAACAAAGCAAGATTTACGGTAGACACAGGAGTAAAATTTACAAATCCTGAAATCAGAGGCTACACCTTTGTTGGATGGTCAATCGATGGTAAAATTGTATCAGGAATTCCTGTAGGTTTTGCGGGTGATGTAACTGTTCACGCCAATTGGACAAGCGACAGAAACAAAGGAGAGTCTATTAAAGCTTTAGCCAGTCCTAATATAATTGAGGATATGGATAACGGAAGATATTATTTTGTTTACGAAATTGGAACTATACAGAAAGTTCCGTTAGCTGTTTTAAAGTATCATGGAAATCCTGACACATTAACAATAACAAAAGGACAGTCATATACGACAACCATTGATGAAACTTTAGTAAATAAGTTAGCAAAAACAGTTTCAAATGCGACAACTACGACATCTTCTTGGACACTTTCTGAAGAATGGAATCAAACTGCTTCTGCCACAAACGAGACGGACGAGCAAATTGGCAAAACAGAGGGGCGAGTTGACAGTGAAGGCAATGTAACGGGTGAAAAATATTATGTAAGTAATGTTTCCGGTGGATCAACTGCTGTATCGACAAACTCGGGAGGATCATCTTCCTCTTCCTCCAAAGTAACCACAGGAGTTTCTACAGGCTTAACTGATTCATATCATGATGAAAGCGAAATCAATAAGAGTGTAGATGTAAACGTAAAAGCAGGTATGGGTGTTGGTTACGGTCCGTTTAAAGCGGAGGTCTCTGCGGAAATGGGGGCAAATGTGAGCACCCATGACAAGAGTACACATGACTTGGTTGAGACTCGTAATACTAATGTTGGTACATATAGAGAAAATAACAGCAGCAGTTATTGGGATACCAATAAGAGCTCTTCAAGCAGTTGGAACACAACAAACAGCTACGAGACAAGTGCCGAAGCAAGCCAAAGCACAGAGCTTTCAAAGGTTATTTCTGAGATTATATCTAACAGATATGGCTATACAAGTACAGATTCACATACAGAAAATAACAGTTCTACTATTACAAAGGGCGGAGAAGAGACTTTGACCGATGAATATGAAGTCACGGTTGAGTATTCTTTGGAAACCAAAACAGTAAGTTATGAAGAAGAGACAAGAACATATACTAGTCCCGGGTATTGTCGTACGATTCTTGCAGGAACAGCACATGTGTTTGCTGTTGTTGGATACGATATTTCTACGTCTTCATATTTTACCACTACATACACCGTTCTTGATAATGATACGTATGTAGATTTGGATTTTTCGGCAAAAGATCCGACATTTAATGATTGTGAGAATGCTATCATTCCTTTTGAAGTTCCGTATTATGTTCATGAATATATTTCCGGTATAATTGCAAGGTCTGAAGGATTGGTTGTTGATCCTACCACGGGATATATTACGGAGTATGAAGATCCTTACAAAAATATAGCTGTAGGCATCGGTCATGAACAGAATATTGTAATTCCCGAATATATTTCCGTTGATAACGGTGACGGTACTTATTCTGCGGTCAGAGTTCGCGGCATTGCATCGACTGCTTTTAAGGGCAGCAAGATTACAGGAATTTACTTGCCTAAATATATTTCTGAAATTCCGGACGGCGCATTTGAAGGATGTGCAAACCTGAATACTGTTATAGGTTATGGAATTACTGATATTGGAAATAATGCATTTAAGGGGTGCAAAAATCTTACAACATTTGTAATTGATGAGTATATTAAATCATTGGGAGAAAATGCTTTTGAGGATTGCATGGAAGTTCTTGCGACTCCGGCAAATGCAAGTGTAGCAGAGGCTGTTTTGAACTCCGGCGCAAAGAAGATCACACTTGATCTTACAAAGCTTTCGGAATCTTTCGACAACAAAGAGGTTGTAATTGCTGACTCTACTGAATATTTTGCATTGTTCGGCGGCGGAAAAACCTTCACCAACCTTCAGATTGAATCTGATGCTGCTGAAACATTTATCAGCAACATCACATTTGCCGGAAATGTTGATACTCCTATAAAGCTGAGTTCAGACACAATTACTCTCGGTCGTGTAACTGTAGAAAATGCTCCGGGATTTGCTCTTATTATCGACTCTGAATGCGCAGAAGTAAAGCTTTTGGGTGATATCAATTTGAGCTCTAAGAGCGCAAATGCAGTTATAAGTAAAGATGTAATATTCAGTAAAGCTAATTCCGGTGTTGCGGGTTACATGAAGGTTACAGGCAAATATCTGATTTGCGGTACGGTTACTAATGAAGGAATGTTACAGGCATCGGGCGGTATCCATTCTATCGATGAAGATACCTTTAACAGCATGTTGTCATCAAGCATCGTTGCTTTTGACGCAAACGGTGGAAGTGTAGCCGAAGAAAGCAAAACGGTATATTACGATCAGTATTATGGATCTTTGCCTACACCTACCCGTGAAAATTATACCTTTACAGGCTGGTATACAGAAGCCGAAGGCGGAGTGCAGATTACCGCTGATTCGATTGTAACCGCACTTGTTAATCAGACCTTGTATGCGCACTGGTCTCCCAACCCATTTACCATTTACTTTGATGCAAACGGTGGTAATGTTTCACCTTCTTCCAAAACGCTAACTTTTGGTAATGCTCTTGGTTCATTGCCCACGCCTACAAGAGAAAACTATACTTTTGCCGGATGGTATGATGTAAACGGCAATCGTGTATATGATTCTACCGTTCCTGGCTCAGCTACAAACTTTACCGTATATGCACACTGGACTCCAAATACATTTACGTTGTATTATGATGCAAAAGGAGGTTATGTCTCCACGTCCAGTAAAACATTGACCTTTGGGAACAGTTTAGGGTCGCTTCCTACACCTACGAGAGATTACTACAAATTCCTTGGCTGGTATGATGCAAACGGAAATCGCGTATATGACTCTACGGTTCCGGGTTCTGCAACCAATCTTACGATTTATGCATATTGGGAAATAAATCCTGCATATTGGGTTAAAGCAGCTGATATGCCAGAAAATGCTCAAGTTGTTTCAAGAAAATGGACTTATTCATTTACAGAAACAACTGAATCGACAAGTGCGACTTTGGATGGTTGGGTTCAAACAGGAAATTATTGGAAAGAAATTGGTTCGGGTTCTGTTAACTATGCTTCTTTCCCCTCTGGATTTGATACTTCAAATACATATTACAAATCGTTTGCTAAAGAGGCTTTTACCGCATATGATGATGGAAGTACAAAACGCGTTGTAACTAATACTAAAGACGGTTGGATATATTGGCATTGGATGTATAATGTGCATTATGCGAATGTGACAGAAAGAGCGATTTCTAGCAAAAAAGGAACTTATAATAATCTTGCGTATGTATATTTTTATGCTATAAAGTCCAATGTAAATTGTCCTGAATTGGATAAGTATTATTGTAACAGCCAAAATATTATGGGATATAATTGCCATAGTATTTTGCCAAAAAGTACTAGTCCTACAGATGGCATGGGATGTCCAAGATTTTTCAGATTTCAATGCTATTTGAGCAGTTATGTGGATTACCAAAAAATATATCAATATACAAAGGTTACTGACAATATAGAATCTTCCACTGCAATATCTAACGGGGGACAGTATTCTAATGTAACAGAATGGGTATACTGTCGTTCTAAATAATTTTTGGGGGCTGCAAGCTTTGGCTTGCGGCTCCTTTTTTGAAGCGTAAATATTGAAAAGGCAGAGCTAATTGCTTTAAAAGCTTTCGGCTCTGCCTTTTTCAGTGGATTTTAGGTTTTTAATTTGGTTTGAAAAAATGCCTTTAGGTCAGCTCGGTGAACTTTATTTATTTTTCGAATTTTGGGGAAGATTTGCTATTCAGATTCAAGCTGATGCATTAGGGCGGTGATTGTGGCTTTTTGGGGTGGGGTTGTGCCTTCGGTGAGGCAGGCGGCGGAGCCGCAGGAGACAGCGAATTTCAGGGTGTCGGGGGCTGGGCGGTGCGCTTGGGTTGCGGCTATGAAGCCTGCTATCATGCTATCGCCTGCGCCTACGGTGGAGAGCGCTTTTATTTTGGGGGCGGTTGAGGTAAATGAGCCTTCCTTGCAGGCGAGGACTGCGCCCTTGTCTCCGAGGCTTATTATTACGTTCTCCGCACAGCTTTTTTGAAGCTCGGCGGCTGCTATTGCGGCGCTTTCGAGGTCGGTGACTTTGACACGGGAATACATTTGGATTTCTTCCTCGTTCGGCTTTATGAGCCACGGGTAAAGCTCTTTGATGTCATCGAGCTTGAAGGAGCGGGAGTCTATAACTATTTTTGCGCCCTTCGTTTTCAGCCCTTTGAGCATATTTTTTGCGTCCTCGACGTTTACTCCGTCGGGCAGACTTCCCGTAAACGTGACTACAGTGTCCGAGTCAACCTTGCCGCTAAGAGAAGCTTCGACACGGTGAAGCAATGACGCATCTGCGGAAAAGCCTCGGAAGCTTATTCTCGTTTCGGGGGAATTTTCTGTGTGGAGCGTTATGTTTTCACGTGTACGTCCCTCAAGCTCTATGAAGATGCCGTCTGTTCCGTCTTTTGCGAGTGCCTGTCGGAATGCGTCTCCGTTTTCCTTTCCAAGCACTACGAGCGCCTTGTTTTCAACTCCGAGGGAGATGAGCGCGCGGGATATATTCACGCCCTTGCCACCCGCCTCAAGTGATGAGATATCGGCAAGGTTTTCGTGATATGGCTCAAATTTCTTTACAAAGCAATGCAGGTCAAAGGCGGGATTTAGTGTAAGAGTTATTATTTTCATATTTTTGTTCAGAAAGCTTGAAGGAAAATTCCTCCAAGCTTTCTTTTAATTGATTTATTTGTATTATTTTACGAAGATAAGGAATTCGTCGGGGGAGTATTTTCCTACGAGGAGTGAGGAGAATATACGGTCCTGCGGGAGAAGGTTGTCGGGGTGCTTGCCGTAACGTCTTACCGCAAATCGGAATGGCTCGTTCTCCTTCATAGCAAAGTCACGGCGCTTGAAGGTCAGCTCATAGTACTGAGTGCCGTCCTTGCTCTCGTGCTTTACAGAGTAGCTATTTCTTCTCTTTTCAACCTTGTCTCCGAAGAAGGAGTGGCTTAATCTTTCGTTGAGATAGAGGTTTCCGTCTGTAAGCGTGAACTGTGTGTGGAACTTAAAGAGCGGAAGCTCGGGGGAGATGATAAGCGAGTCGCCCTCGCTGTCCTTCATTGTGAAGGCGAGCGTTATCTTTCCGTTTTCTTCTCTTGCCCTGAGGCTTGTAAGCTCGGACTTTTCGTTGCTGTCGGGGCCCTTTACAAAATACATTTCCTCACATTCCTCTATAGGAGCGTCTGTAAGGGTGTAGCGTACCTGTTCTTCGTCCTCGCCGAGATAGAAGGTAAGCGGAGCTTTTCCTTCCTCGATTCTCTTTTCAACAAGCGGGAACTCGGTTTTTAACAGCTCTTCAAGCTGTGCGATTCTCCATTTTATCTTTTCGGGGAAGAACTTATAGCCGTTAGCCTCGGAGTGATATCCGAGTCTCTTGTCCTGCTCGCAGAGAGGGATGAGCTTTTTACTGTTTTCTATTTCCTCGTAAACGAGCGCCTTCATTTCCGCAAGTATCGCCTTTACATCACCGTTCATAGTGCCGAGGTCACGGCGGAGCTTATAGAAATGAATGAGGTTATAGCCGCTTTCAAAGAGAAGGGCAATAGCGTTGGCTACACTGTATTTTTCGAATACGTCCTCGCCTGCGCTGAGCTTGGCATCAGCAAGTATCTTTGAGCCTGCCTTGAAGTCTCGAACCATACGCGAAACGAGAATTTCGGCTTCCTCTACCGTGTGTCCGTCACGCAGACAGTCGCAGATTCGGTCGCCGCCCGGCATGCTCTTGCAGAGCCAGCTCTCGGGCATGGGAAGGTCTATCGGGAGCAGACGGAGAGGAGACGCGGGGGCGTCCTGCATAGGTCCGTACCACTCGAATGAAACGCTGCAGGGGAAGTTCTTGTATCCGCGCTCGAAAAGCTCGTATGCGCGGCACATTTTGTCAAGCTCCTCGTTTCTGTAATAAATGCCGAGCAGGTGGTGTAAGAAGTCCTTTTTATCATCTATGAAGGGAAGGAATGACAGCTCGCAAGCCGCCTTGTTCATAAGACAGGGATAGTTTCCGAAGTACCAGCACATGAGCGCGCCGTGAATTCCGTTTTCAAGCATATACTTATACTTATCGTAAAGTATACCAGGGGCGGGCACGTAGGGAACTGTCGAAATTTCGTGAGAGGAGCAAGCCTGAATTTTAGCGTAGGTGGTTATGCCTCTCTTTTTGTTTTCCTCTACTGCTGTCTCCATGACCTTTCCGGGTCCGACATAGGAGAGCCAGTAGTCAATAGCGAGACGCTCCTTTGAAAGCTGACGGGGGAAGCCGTAGTCCTCAAAGTTCTCCATATGTATAACGTTCTTGTCGCGTGCGCGGCAGGCGTCTCTTATATCCTCAAATTTCCAGGTTCTCTGGCTGTAGGTCCAGCTTATAAATTCGGCATTGGGGGCAACTCTCTTCATAGCGTCAGCCATTATCTTTTCTGTCGCGGCAAGGGTCTTTCCGAGAGAGCCGTATTTTGCTTTACATCTCTTACAGCTGAAGTAAGCGACAGAGCCGCAGCCCGATTCCGCTTCACCTGTTGTGATGTTTATAAGTCCCTTAAGGTTGGGGACAAGTGTAAAGAGCTTTTCTATAGCCTCGTTAAGATATTTTTCACATGCGGGCAGAGAGGGGCAGAAGTGAGGTATCCAGGCGTTATCGTCGCCGTGAAGCTCCTTGTGGCTCTTGAATATCTCGTTCGCATATCCGCTTGCGGGCTCAACAACGAACAGATAGATAAATATACCGTACTTGCGGCACTTTTCTACTATCTGCTGTAATTTCGCTATTCTGCGCTTGCCGTCCTTTGCATATTCGGGAATTACAGAGCTTTCAAGGATATCACGGAAGTGAGCGCCTATCCAGAGTCCGTTTATTCCGTCATGCATAAGGCGGTTGAGGTATTCCTCGGGATAATAATCAAGGTCATCGCAAAGCTCGTTTACGTAATCTCCGTCGGGGGAGTGGCTGGGGGAGGAGAAGAAGCATCTTGAAATACGTGTTTTAACAAAGGGTCTTCTTTCAATATTTCCCTTCGTGAGAATAGCGCCGTCATGACGTCTCATCTCGTCCTCAAGGAAGATAAGCGCGCGGCGTATACCTTCTGTGTCGTTTGCGGTAACCGTTATCTTTTTGTCTTCAATGAGAATGTGGTATTCCTCGAAAACCGAGGTCTTGCCCTTCTTTATTTCAAGGACTGTGTCGCCCTCGCCCTTTTCGATATCCGCCATAGAAAGAAATCTGTCGAAGTCGGCAAAGGAGCTGTCGAGAAGTCCTTCCTTGTCCTCAAAGGTGGATTTTATAAAGAGCTTTTTGATTTCTGTTTCGCCCTTTTTGGCTTTTTTCTTCGTACCCGAAAAATACTTTTCGTTGTGTACGGGCTTTTTCAGGTCCTCGATAAAATCACGGGGAGGCTGTTTTGTATAAAAGGGGTCTGCAAGTTCTCTGAATCTCATAAATTTTACCTCACGGTCTATTTTTTTATACACTTATTTTTTACCATATTTTCGTCCGAAAGTCAATAGAAATATTAAATATAAATGTATTAAAGCGATATTTGGGGAGAAAATATTTTTCTATAGAGAGTATTTCAAAATATGAGGCATACTGTACGGGAGAAATTTTGATGAAAAGGCAAAACGGCGTAAGACCATTCGGCTTAAGAGATAAAATAGGATATATGTTCGGGGATTTCGGAAACGATTTTACTTTTATTCTTTCGACAGTTCTGCTGACGAAGTTTTATACCGATGTTGTGGGAATTTCGGCGGCGGCGGTGGGAACAGTTATGATGATAGCGCGCTTTGTTGACGGCTTTACCGATATTACTATGGGGCGCATATGTGACAGAAGCCGAGCGACAGCGGCGGGGAAGTTCAAGCCATGGCTTTTGCGTATGGCGATCCCTACGGCACTTTCCTCGTTTATTATGTATCAGCATGGGCTTTCTGACATGTCAAACATATTTAAGGTCGGCTATTTTGCGCTCACGTATATTCTTTGGGGCTCGTTTTTTTATACCTCGGTAAATATTCCTTACGGCTCTATGGCATCCGCCATTTCAAGAGAGCCGAGCGACAGGCAGAGCCTTTCCACCTTCCGCACTGTCGGCGGTATGCTTGCGGGTGTTATAATAGGAACGGCGCTTCCGCTTATCGCTTATACGAGGAATGAAAACGGTGTGACCGTACTGCTCGGCGAGCGTGTCACGTTTGCCGCGGCTGTATTTTCCTTACTGGCGGTAATTTCCTATTTTCTTTGCTATTATCTGGTGAGCGAGCGTGTCGTTTTAAAGAAGGAGACCGACCGACAAAGAGAGAGCCATTCCTTCAAAAGAGTTCTGCACGGAGCATTTAAAAACCGAGCGCTGATTTCGATAATCGTTGCGTCTGTGGTCATGCTGCTCGCTCAGCTTACTATGCAGAATATGGCGTCATATATTTATCCCGACTATTATAACAACGCATCGGCGCAGTCGGCATCTACCGCTATAATGGCGGTCTCAATGCTTATTGCCGCCTTTGCCGCAAAGCCGCTTGCCGAAAAATTCGGAAAAGCGGAGGTCTCTGCCGTATCTAACTTTTTTGCGGCGGCGGTGTCGCTTATTACCTTTTTCGCGCGTCCCGAAAGCGTGTGGGTATTCTGCGCGCTTCAAGGTCTCAACTGGCTCGGACTCGGTGTTTTCTCTATGGTGTCCTGGGCGCTCATTACCGATGTTATCGATTATTCCGAGCTTAGAAACGGAGTGCGTGAGGACGGGTCAGTCTATTCTATATATTCCTTCGCCCGAAAGTTAGGGCAGGCACTTGCCGCAGGAGCTTCGGGCTGGCTTCTTACGCTTATAGGCTATGATACGGAGGCGGCAAGAGCGGGGCTCGGGCAGACAGAAGCGGTGCTTTCGGGAATTTTCGGTATATCCACACTCATTCCCGCACTCGGCTTTTTTCTGCTCTCTCTCGTTCTGTGGTTCTGGTATCCCTTGCGAAAAAAAGAGGTAGAAAAAAACGTCTCCGCGCTTAAAATAAAGCACGGAGACGGGCAAATGTAATCTTTAGTTGTCAAAATTGATTATATTCCCATAAATTCCACCGCATTCGGAGGAATGAGTCTGTATTCGGGAGCAGTGTCTCCGAAGTCCATATCGAACACCGTTATGTTGAGTATTTTTTCGGGGCATTCCTTCGGGAGATTTTTGAGTGTTATCACACCGTTTTCATATGAGAAGTCAAGCTCCTCTCCCGTGGTAACGCAGGTCACCTTTTTCGGTGGCTTTGTGTAGCCTGCTATTCTCATAGAATCACTATGCCATATCCAGTTCCAGAGGTAGACGTGATTGTTTCGCAGAGTAGCCGTACAGATGCCGTTTGCGCCTACGAAGCCTCTTGTGTTCGCACCGTAGACTGCGCTCGCATGCTTTTCTGTCCACTGACCGAATTTGGCAAGCTCCTCTGCCTCATATTCGGGAATTTCACCGAAGGCGTTTGGGGAGATGTTGAAGATCATATTTCCGCAGCCGTTTTCACATTTCGAAAGCAGCTTGACTATTCCGTTGGCATTGGTGCGGTAGGGGACGGCATACTTCTGGTCAAGACCGCCGAAGGCGATATCGGTAAAGCGCAGGCAGGCTTCCCAGTCGGTTTTTTGAGGCTGTACCTTGTCCTCGGGGGTTGCAAAGTCCTCTTCGAGCAACGAGCGGTTGTTTATGAGGATATCGGGCTGAAGCTCACGTACCATTTGGTTGCGTGCCTCGCTTTCCCATTTTTCTGCCGTGTTGAGCGGAGAGGGTACGTCATACCATAGGATATCTATTTTTCCGTAATTGCTCATGAGCTCACGTACCTGTTCCTTTACATAAGAAACGAAGCGCACTCTTGCGCTCTCGTCCTGTGCGCATCTCATTCCGTCGGGGTGGTGCCAGTTCCAGAGCGAGAAGTAGAGTCCCGTTTTTATGCCGTGCTTTCTGCAGGCATCGGTAAATTCCTTCACTATATCGGTTTTCGCTCCGCAGTTTACAGAATTGAAGGGGTTTATTTTTGAGTCCCAGAGGGAGAATCCGTCATGGTGCTGGGTGGTCATAACGGCATATTTCATGCCCGCATTTTTTGCGAGCTTTACCCATTCTTCCGCCATTCCTTTTTTGTAAAGGAAGCCGTTTTTTGCGGTGTTTTCGTATTCCTCGTCCGATATTCCCTCACGTAGCTTTATCCACTCGCCTCTGTTGTACACCGAATAGATTCCGTAATGTATGAAAAGTCCTATTTTGGCATCACGCCACCAGGATATTCTTTGTTCTTTATCTTTTATGGTCTGCATTTTGCTTTGCCTCCTGTGTTAAATCTCTCGTAGATTATAACATATTTTGTAAGCGATTGCAAGAAAAATATGCATAAAATACGTTGCTTTTTGACCTTTTTTACTTGACAAGTATTTTAAAAATGATATAATAATTATGTCTTGAAAAGAGAGAGACGGGAGGAGGTACGGAAAATGGGTCAGAACCTTGTTTTTGACGGAATAGGAGACTCGGAGATAACGGAGAAGGTAGTTTCGCTTTTGAAAGAGAAGGGCTACACTGTCAGCTTTGCCGAGTCCTGTACGGGAGGCGCGGCTGCTGCTCGGCTCGTCAGCATTCCCGATGCTTCATACGTTCTTTCCGCTTCGCTCGTCACGTATGCGAATGAGGCGAAAATAAGATATCTCGGCGTTTTGCCCGAAACGATAGATGCTTACGGAGTAGTAAGCGAGGAGGTCGCTCGTGAAATGGCGGAGGGTGTTGCAAAGACAAACTCGGCAGAAATAGGCGTTTCGGTCTCGGGAATAGCGGGACCCTCGGGCGCAACAGAGAAAAAGCCCGTCGGAATGGTCTGCTTCGGCTTTTGTGTGCTTGGGAAAACATACACCTATACAAAATATTTCGGCGCGCTCGGCCGCAACAACGTAAGAAGCGCAAGCGTGGATTTTATCTATGAAAAGCTCTGCGAGCTTTTGTGTGAACTGAAATAAAAGGAGACAGAAATGATAGATATAAACAGATGTATAAAGGAGCTTGTAGATTACGCTATAGCGCATAAGCTTGCTGAGGAATATGACAGGGCTTTTATAACCAATTCCTTGCTGTCGGCATTTCGTCTTGACTCATACGAGGAAACAGAGACGGAGAAGGAAAGATCGCTTGAGGAGATTTTGTGTGACCTTGGCGATTATGCGGCGCAGAACGGTATTATCGAGTCGGACAGTGTAGTATACAGAGACCTTTTTGACACCTCACTTATGGGTATGCTCATAAAGAGACCGAGCGAGGTAATAAAGACGTTTTTTGACCTTTACGCGGAGTCTCCCGAGAAGGCTACCGACTATTTTTACACCTTCTGCCGTGACTGCGATTATATACGTACATACAGAGTAAAAAAGGACCTTAAATGGAAGGTAGACAGCAAATACGGAGAGATAGATATAACGGTTAACCTCTCCAAGCCCGAAAAAGACCCGAAGGCTATAGCCGCCGCAAAGAAGGCGAAGCAGAGCGGATATCCGAAATGCGCTCTCTGCCACGAAAACGAGGGCTATGCGGGCACGCTTTCGATGTCTCCCAGACAGAATCTGAGACAAATTCCGATAACTATGGACGGAAAACGCTGGTATCTGCAATATTCGCCCTACGTTTATTATAACGAGCATTGCATTGCTCTTTCGAGCGAGCATACGCCTATGAAGATAGACCGTTCCTCGTTTGTAAAGCTTCTCGATTTTGTCGAGATATTTCCACACTATTTCTTGGGCTCAAATGCCGATCTTCCTATAGTCGGAGGCTCTATTCTTACGCACGATCATATGCAGGGCGGCAGATATTGCTTCGCTATGGAGAAGGCAGAAGCTGAAATTCCTCTGTCCTTTGAGGGCTTTGAGGATGTTTGCGCATCTATCGTTCGTTGGCCTATGGCGGTAATAAGAATTTCGAGCGAGAGCAAGGAAAGACTTGCCCTGCTTTCCGACAGGATACTTTCCGCATGGAGAGGATATACAGACGAAGCGGCTTTCATTTTCGCAGAGACAGACGGCGAATGTCACAACACTATTACACCCATAGCGCGCAGGAGAGGAGAGCTTTTTGAGCTTGATTTAGTGCTTCGTAACAACATAACAACAGAGGAGCATCCCTTGGGTGTTTATCATCCTCATGCGCAGCATCACAATATCAAGAAGGAAAACATAGGTCTTATAGAGGTAATGGGACTTGCGGTGCTTCCTTCACGTCTTAAAAAAGAAATGGCTCTGCTCGCGGAATATGCTTCAGAGGGAAAGGACCCGAGAGAGTGCGAGGAGCTTTTAAAGCATGCCGACTGGTTCGATGCCTTTAAAGATAATTATACCTTTACTAAGGAAAATGCCGACGCTATTTTAAGAGAAGAGATAGGAAGGACATTTGTTTCCGTTTTGGAGGATGCGGGAGTGTACAAATGCACCCCCGACGGCAGAGAGGCATTTTTGCGCTTTATAGATTATGTTAATAAAAAATGATGACTTCAAGTATACGCGAACGGATAAAAAATATGGTATTCATTGCGCTGTTTGCGGTGATAATAGCCGTCTGCGCTTGGATATATATTCCTACCTTGCCGATACCTTATTCGATGCAGAATTTCGGTGTGTTTATCGCTATAGGTATTCTGGGAGGCAGGCGTGCCTTTTTCGCCATAGCGGTATATCTTGCTATAGGCGCGGTGGGGATTCCTGTTTTTTCGGGCTTTACGGGAGGCTTCGGCAGGCTTTTCGGTGAGACGGGAGGCTTTCTGCTCGGCTTTCTTGCGATTGCCTTGATCTCTTGGTGTATTACCTCGTTTTTTAAGAGGGGAACGGCTTCTGTTTTTGTTTCGATATTGATAGGTCAGCTCGTCTCTTATGCCATAGGCGTTTTCTGGTATTGGTTTTTCTATGCGGAGGGCGGAAGTGACGCTTCGTTTTCGGGCATTTTAGCTATGTGTGTATTGCCGTTCTTAATTCCCGATATTGTAAAGATATTTGTAGCGACAGTGATTTCCGACCGAGTGAAAAGGATATTGAAGATTTGAAAAGCACTTTTATCTTGAGGGACTTTTTTGCAAAAAAAGTCCCTCAAACTCTTCAAAAAACCTTAAAGGAATATTTTTTTATGTAAACCTTGGATAAATTCGCTTTCAAATTTTGATTTCCCAAAGGGATAAGCATCCCAAGGGATGCAAATGTCGGTGTGGGCTACGCCCTACCGAATTTGTGATGTTGCCTTGCAGATAAATTGCAATTGTTTATGTAAATTATATAATCGTCTTTGTTACTTCAAGCTGTGACGAAGTCACATCATAACTATGCGCAGCGCAGCATATCATAGCTCATAACTTGCCCGAAGGGCAATCATAACTGAGTCTGTTGCCTTTGCAACAGACTCTTAAATTGCATTTTTCTGATGATTTGGGCAGGAAGAATTGCGAGCTGTGGCAAATTTGGGATTAAATTGGCTTAAATATTGAAAATTATTTATATTTTAATTGAAAAAACACTTGACTTTTTGCTGAAAGTGTGCTATTGTATTAGCGTGCTAAAGTGATAAAACACAAAAGCGATTTAGGAGAAATGAAAATGAACTACCGTAATGAATCCGTAGATAAGCTTTTTGAAGCTATTTTATCTTTAAAAACTACAGATGAATGCTACCGCTTTTTTGAGGACGCCTGCACTGTCAAGGAGATACTTGACATAGCTCAGCGCTTTGAGGTTGCGAAGATGCTTTCGGACAAAAAGAGCTATGCGGTAATAGCGAAGGAGACGGGAATGTCTACCGCCACTATCAGCCGTGTAAACCGTGCGCTTATGTATGGCACGGGTGGATATAAGCTCGCAATGGAAAGAACAGAGGAGAAAAAATAATGAGAATAGATGACAGTTTGCTCAGAAGCGAGGAAAAGGTAATCTTCAATCTGCGAAGCCTTTACCGCTCGTATGGATATACTTGCTTCAAGATGAGCAAGTTTGAGGAATATGACCTGTACAGCAGAAACAAGGAATTTCTTCTGTCGGACGGAGTAATAACCTTTACCGACACGAGCGGAAAGCTGATGGCTCTCAAGCCCGACGTTACGCTCTCGATAGTCAAGAATACCGCCGACACACCGAATGTTACCGAGAGACTTTACTATAATGAGAATGTCTACAGAATTTCGGACAGCACACGCCATTATAAGGAGATAATGCAGTCGGGTATCGAGTGTATAGGCGACCTTAATGAATACAATCAGAGCGAGGTGTTATATCTTGCCGCAAGAAGCTTGCAGACCATTTCTTCGGAGTGCGCGCTCAATATTTCGCATTTGGGAATAGTTTCGGCCTTGCTTGACGGAGAGGAGCTTGGAGAGTCCCGCCCGTCTCTTTTGAAGTGCGTAGGAGAGAAAAATCCTCACGGAATAAAAGAGATCTGCGCCGAGTGCGGAATAGGAGAAGAAAAGCAAGCGCTTCTTATAGCTCTTACCGAGTCTTACGGAGACGTAAACGAGGTTGTTTCCTCACTCAGACAAAAGACAGATAACGAGGCTTTGCTCTCGGCTCTTTGTGAGTTTGAGAATATAGTAAAGCTGCTCGGAGACGTCTCGGGCGTGCGCATATGCGCCGACTTCTCGCTTATAGGAGACATGAGCTATTATAACGGAATTATCTTCCGCGGCTACGTAAAGGGTATTCCGACCAGCGTGCTTACAGGCGGACAGTATGACAGACTTATGGAGAAGATGGGAAAAAGCTCACGCGCCATAGGATTTGCCGTATATCTTGACCTGCTCGCAAGGCTTGAAGCGCCTGCGGAATTTGACGTTGACCTGCTTTTGCTTGCCGACAGAGATACAGACCCCTCACTTATCGCAAGGAGAGCCGAGAGCCTGACACGTGAGGGAAAGAGCGTAGCGGTGCAGTATGAAATACCGAGCAAGCTTCGCTACCGCGCGATAGAGAGATTGACAAAGGAGAACAAATGATGTCGGAGATGCTTCAGATAGCTCTGCCTAAAGGACGGCTGGGCGAAAAGGTTTATAAGATGTTCGCGGAAGCGGGCTATGAGTGTCCCGAGGCGCTTGAGGACACAAGAAAGCTTATTTTTGAAAATAAAGAAGCGGGTGTTTGCTATTTCTGGGTAAAGCCCTCGGATGTTGCTATATATGTTGAGAGAGGCGCGGCTGATATAGGAGTTGCGGGCAAGGATATTCTTATGGAGTCGAAGCCCGAGGTCTTTGAGCTTCTTGACTTGAATATGGGAAAATGCCGTCTTGCCGTTGCGGGCAAGGTCGGCTTTTACGACAGGACAGAGCATACTTTGAGAGTAGCGACAAAATTCCCGAATATTACAATGGATTATTACGGACGCAGGTGCAGAGATATAGATATAATAAAGCTGAACGGCTCAATAGAGCTTGCGCCTATATTGGGGCTTTCCGACGTAATACTCGATATAGTGGAAACAGGTAAAACATTAAAGGAAAACAATTTGGAGCCCTTCGAAACGGTGGCGGAGGTAAGCGCTCGCCTTGTGGCGAACCGCTCCGCATATCAGTTCAAATATGAAGCGATAAGTCGCTTGCTCGAAAAGATGAAGGCGCTGGTGGAGGCAAAAAAATGATAAGCATATTGAAATACGGAGAAGTAGAAAACAGCAAGATATTCGCGCGTGTAGAGCCGAAGGTCGATGTCGGGGCTATCGTTGCGGATATCATTGAAAATGTCCGTAAAAACGGCGACCGAGCGCTTTATGAATACTGCGAAAAATTCGACCGCGCAAAGCTTTCTTCTCTCGAAGTAAGCGAAGCGGAATTTGAGGAGGCTATGAAGCTCGTAGACGGTGACTTTATAAGAATTTTAAAGACCGCCGCGGAGAATATACGCCGCTTCCACTCCGCGCAGGTCAGACAGAGTTATGTCATAAACGGAGAAAAGGGCGTAATACTCGGACAGAGAATAATCCCTATCGAAAAAGCGGGACTTTACGTACCCGGCGGCACTGCCGCTTATCCTTCGACAGTTCTTATGGATTCAATTCCCGCTAAAATCGCGGGCTGCTCCGAGATAGTTATGGTGACTCCGCCTAACTCTGAAGGAAAGGTAAGCGCTCCCATTCTTGCCGCCGCAAGAATAGCGGGTGTAGACAGAGTATTCAAGATAGGCGGCGCACAGGCTATAGCCGCTTTAGCTTACGGCACAGAGAGCGTGCCGAGAGTAGATAAGATAGTAGGCCCCGGAAACGCCTTCGTCGCGGAAGCGAAAAAGCAGGTGTTCGGTCAGGTATCCATAGATATGATAGCGGGACCGAGTGAGATATTGGTAGTAGCCGACAAAACAGCTTCCGCAAAGAATGTGGCGGCAGACCTGCTTTCACAGGCAGAGCATGATAAGCTCGCATCAGCAGTGCTTGTTACCGACAGTATGGAGCTTGCGCTTGCGGTAAGAGACGAGCTTGAGAGACAGATACCTCTGCTTGAAAGAGAGGAAATAGCAAGAGCTTCTATTGATAATAACGGAAAGATAATAGTAGCGGACACGCTTGATGTCGTTATAGATATATCGAATGAGTTAGCTCCAGAGCATCTTGAGCTTTGCGTGGACAATCCCTTTGATTATCTCGGAAGAATAAAGAACGCAGGCTCGGTGTTTATGGGTAAGAACTGCCCCGAAGCGCTCGGCGACTATTACGCGGGACCTAACCACACGCTCCCTACAGGCGGTACGGCGAGATTTTCAAGCCCTCTGTCTGTAGATGACTTCATTAAAAAGTCTCAGTTCATATATTATCCCGAGGAGGCATTTAAAGACGTGGCGTACGATGTTGACAAGTTCGCGCGCACCGAGGGCTTGACCGCTCACGGAAGAAGCGCTACCGTTCGAATGGAGGAAAATGAAAAATGAGCCGATTTTTCAGTGAACGCTACTCACGTCTTAAGGCATATACCCCCGGTGAGCAGCCGAAGGACACGGTATATATAAAATTGAACACGAACGAGTCGCCTTTCCCTCCTTCAGAGAGCGTTTTAGATGCTGTCTCACGGGAAGCGGGCAGACTTCAGCTCTATTCCGACCCCGAATGCAGAGACTTGAACGAAAAGGCGGCGGGGTTTTACGGGGTATCGAAAAATCAGATACTTATGACAAACGGCTCGGACGAGATACTGAACTTTGCGTTTATGGCATTCGGAGACGAAAATCACCCCTTTGCTTTTCCGAAGCTGACCTACGGCTTTTATCCCGTTTTCGCACAGTTGAACAGAATTCCGTATAAGGAAATTCCCTTGAAGGAGGATTTTTCTATAGATGTCTCGGACTACGAAAATCTGGGAATGAATATCGTTATAGCCAATCCGAACGCTCCGACAGGGCTTTTGCTCTCGCTTGATGAGATAGAGAGGATAGTAAAGACGAACAGAGAAAACGTCGTTATAATAGACGAGGCATATATAGATTTCGGTGGAGAAAGCGCATTGCCGCTTGTAGACAAATACGATAATCTCATAGTGACTCGCACCTTCTCGAAGTCCTATTCCATGGCGGGCGCAAGACTCGGCTTCGGTATAGCGAACGAGTCTCTTATTGCCGATATGAATACTATAAAGTATTCGACGAACCCCTATAACGTCAACAGAATGACCATGGCGGCAGGATATGCGGCGCTCTGCGACTCGGATTATTACAAGAAAAACTGCGAGACTGTCATGGAAAACAGAGAAGAAGCAAAGAAGGCGCTTCGAGGCCTGGGCTTTTCTCTTACCGATTCAAAGGCTAACTTCATTTTCGCAAAGCACGAAAAAATAGGCGGCGAGGAGCTTTATCTTGCATTGAGAGAGCGCGGCATTTTAGTGCGCCATTTCTCTCTTCCCGAGATAAAGGATTACAACAGAATTACAGTCGGCACGAAAGAGCAGATGGACAGTCTCATTTCGGCAGTCGAAGAAATAATCAAATGATAAAAGGATTAAAAAAATGAGAACAGGCATTATAAAAAGAAAAACAAAGGAAACCGATATTTCTCTCGAGCTGAATATTGACGGAAAGGGCATTTCTGAAATAAATACGGGCTGCGGATTTTTGGACCATATGCTCACGCTTTTCGCCTCTCACGGTCTCTTTGACCTTAATGTCTCCTGCAAGGGCGACTGTGAGGTGGATTATCACCATACCTCAGAGGATATAGGAATAGCGCTCGGACAGGCATTTTTGCAGGCTATGGGAGATAAGAAGGGAATCGCGCGCTACGGAGACAAGCTTCTTCCTATGGACGAAGCTCTTATTCTCTCGGCTGTCGATATTTCGGGCAGAGGTATGCTCGTTTATGACCTTTCTATTCCCACCGAGAAGGTAGGAGATTTTGATACCGAGCTTGTAAAGGAATTTTTCATTGCGTTTGCAAACAATGCTAACATAACTTTACATTTAAGAAGCATTTGCGGAGAAAATTCGCACCACATAATCGAGGGCGCATTCAAGTCTGTCGCAAGAAGCCTTGCCTTTGCGCTCGCCTTCGACGAAAGAAGGGCGGGACAGCTTCCGTCCACCAAGGGAGTACTTTGATATGGTTATAGTCGATTACGGAGTAGGCAACCTGTTTTCGCTCAAAAGCTCCTTTGCCTTTATAGGACAGGAGGTTACTGTAAGCGGAGACAGAGATGTTATAGCAAAAGCCGACCGCATAATATTGCCGGGTGTCGGCGCGTTTGCCGATGCCGCAGAGAAATTGAGACAGAGCGGTCTCGATAAGGTGATATGCGAAAAGGTGAAGTCGGGCACACCTCTTATGGGGATATGTCTCGGAATGCAGATGCTTTTCGAGCGCAGTCTCGAATACGGCGAGCATAAGGGGCTTTCTCTCATAAAGGGAAGTGTAAAATATATAGGCGACGTAATTCCGAGTGATTTGAAAATTCCTCATATCGGTTGGAATGCTCTGCATTTCGGAGAGAAAAAGCACCCGATATTCAAGTACGTAAACGAGGGCGACTGTGTTTATTTCGTTCACTCCTTTTACGGCGCGGACTGTGACTCTTCTGTCATAGCGACAGCGGAATACGGCGCGTCTCTTACGGCGGCTGTGGCTTCGGGCAACGTCTGCGGCTGTCAGTTCCACCCCGAAAAGAGCGGAAAGACAGGTCTTGCTATCCTGAAAGCGTTTTGCGAGTGGGAGGGAGAAGAATGATAATATTTCCCGCTATAGACTTATACGACAAAAAGGCGGTAAGGCTCTACAAGGGAGACTACGCGCAGATGACCGTGTATAACGAAAATCCGCTGTCTGTCGCAAAGGATTTCGAAAAGAGCGGAGCGACACACATACACTTGGTAGACCTTGAGGGCGCAAAGGACGGAACTACTCCAAATATTGAGGTCGTTTCGGAAATTGTAAATAAAACTTCACTTTTTGCGGAGATTGGGGGCGGAATACGCTCTCTTGAAACAATAGAAAAATATCTTTCGGTAGGTGTCGGACGTGTCATTTTAGGCACGGCGGCGGTAACCGATGAGAGCTTTCTTTTGCGTTCTGTTGAAAAATACGGAGAAAAGATTGCCTTGGGCGTGGATATAAAGGACGGATATGTAGCTATAAAGGGCTGGACCGAAAAGAGCGCCTACACCTTGCACGAGCTATGCGAAAAGGCAGAGAAGATAGGAGTAAAAACTCTTATCTGTACCGATATTTCGAAGGACGGCGCAATGCAGGGAACGAACAGAGAGCTTTATTCAGAGCTGTCGCGCAGATACGGCATCGACATAGTAGCGTCGGGCGGCGTTTCCTCTCTTGATGATATAAAGGCTCTGCGCGAAATGAACCTTTACGGCGCGATAATAGGAAAGGCTTATTATATAGGTGCGATAGATATTTCTTCTGCTATCGAGGTGGCAAAATGATTACAAAGAGAATAATACCCTGCCTTGACGTCCGTGACGGGCGTGTGGTAAAGGGGACGAATTTTGAGGGCTTGCGAGACGTAAATTCTCCTGTAGAGCTTGCTCGTTATTACAGCGATAACGGCGCGGACGAGCTTGTTTTCTATGATATTACGGCATCTGCCGAGGGCAGAGCGCTCTTTACGGATATACTTACAGAGGTTGCAAAAACCATCTTCATTCCTCTGACGGTCGGGGGTGGCATCAACACGCTTGACGATTTCGACAGGGTGCTTAAATGCGGAGCCGACAAGGTAAGCGTCAATTCGGGAGCTATAAAAAATCCCGACCTGATAAGAGCGGCGGCTGAAAAATACGGAGACCAGTGCGTCGTGCTTTCGGCAGACGTTAAGCGAGTTGACGGACGTTTTACAGTCTTTGCCAAGGGCGGCAGGGAGAACACGGGAATGGATGCGCTCGAATGGATAAAGAGGTGCGTGGATATGGGCGCAGGCGAGGTAGTTTTAAACTCTATAGACACCGACGGAGTCAAAAATGGCTTCGACCTCGAGATGCTTGACGCGGTCTGCAATATAGTAAACGTGCCTGTAATTGCCTCGGGCGGCGCAGGCTCGGTCGATGATTTTACAGAGCTGTTCAAGACATTGCCGAAGGTTGATGCGGGTCTTGCGGCTTCTGTTTTCCACTTCGGAGAAATAAAAATTCCCGAGCTTAAAAAAGAGCTACACAAAAATCAGATAACAGTGAGGTTGTAATTATGATAAACATAGACGAATTGAAATTTGACGAGCGAGGACTTATTCCCGCAATAGTTGTTGACGCTATAGACAAGAAGGTGCTTACTCTCGCTTATATGAACAAGGAAAGCCTTAAGATATCTATGGAAAAGGGGCTTACCTGCTTCTACAGCCGTTCGAGAGACG
>SVQV01000129.1 GCA_015065175.1 Oscillospiraceae bacterium
GAAACACCTCCAAGAGAAGAGCTGTGGAGTGCGCAGACACCTCAGGTCTTTTCTTCACCTATGTACCGTTATGCCGCAGTTAAAGCGAAAGAGGACGGAGTTAACCTGACAGATGACAACATGGTAATGGAGCATATAGGTCAGCGTGTTAAAATGGTAGATACAGGCTATGAAAACGCCAAGCTCACAACAAAAGAGGACCTTGAATACTTCGAGGCGGTAATGGCAAGGAGAAAAAGGGAACAGGAAAAAGAAGCCGACCCAAATAAAAAGAAGCCTTCTTCAAATAAAAAGGCAAAAGGACAAAAACAATGAAAATGAGAATAGGACACGGATACGATGTGCATAGACTGGTAGAGGGGCGAGACCTTATAATCGGCGGAGTTAAAATTCCGCATACACTCGGTCTTTTGGGACACTCGGACGCTGACGTGCTTCTGCATGCAATAATGGATGCAGTCCTGGGCGCTCTCGGTATGGGAGATATAGGAAAGCATTTTCCCGACAGTGATGAACGCTATAAAGGGATATCGAGCCTCCTCCTTGCCGAAAAGGTATGTGATATAATGAAAGAGAAGGGCGCGCAACTCGAAAACATTGATTGCACTGTAATCGCACAGAAGCCCAAGCTTGCTCCCTTTATAGAAACAATGAAAGAAAACATAGCGAGGGTCTTCTGCTGCGACTCAGCGTGTGTTAATGTAAAGGCTACGACAGAGGAGGGGCTCGGGTTCAGCGGAGCGGAAGAAGGAATAGCTTCTCATGCGGTCTGTCTCTTGCGCTTTAAAGAATAATTTTCCCCTGCTGTCTGACACGCAGACAGCAAAGGTATATAAAATACCCGTTATTATCTGTCACTTTCACATCCGTTTTGTTTTTCTTCCACGGATAATTCACGGGTATCGGTTTTTCTTCCGCACTATCATCTTATGGAAATTTTCACCTTGTGACACAGAATAAATAAAACAAATTTTGATTTAAGGAGATTAAAAATGATTAAAATTGCACCGTCGGCACTCGCTTGCGATTTCGCAAGATTAGGCGAGGAAGTAAGAGAAGTAGAAAAGGCAGGAGCGGATTATATCCATTTGGATGTTATGGACGGGATGTTTGTTCCCAATATGAGCTTTGGCAATCCCGTTATAGCTTCACTCCGTCCTGCGACAGATATAAAATTTGACGTTCATCTTATGATAGAGGAGCCTATAAGATACATAGAGGAATTCAAAAAAGCGGGCGCTGATATCATAACCGTTCATTATGAGGCTTGCTCAGACTTGGACGCTACGCTTGACAAAATTCACGAATGCGGTGCGCTCTGCGGACTTTCCATAAAGCCGAAAACTCCCGCAGAGAAAATTTTCCCGTATCTCGAAAAATGTGATTGGGTTTTGATAATGAGCGTCGAACCCGGATTCGGCGGTCAGTCTCTCATCCCCTACACCTTGGACAAAATAAACGAGATAAAAAAAGAAGCGGAAAAGCAAGGACTCAATATTTTAGTTGAGGTGGACGGCGGAATAAATGCGAAGAATATTGGCGAGGTAGCCGCAAAGGGTGCCGATATAGTAGTAGCAGGCTCTGCTGTCTTTGGCGCGAAGGACAGAAAAGCAGCAATCGCCGACCTCAAAAACATCCGTGTCAACGGTTGATCTGTAAAAAAGGGAAACGAAATGACAAAAAATATTAAAATAAAAGCTCTGACAACAACTTTTTTGGTAGCTCTGCTGTGTATATGCTTTAGCTTGACTATAGCCTTTTCGATGTCGGCATCAGATGCATCAGACACAGGAGATACGTCTGACTTTCTTTACGGTGACACAAACGGTGACGGCAGCGTGCTATCCTCCGATCTTCTCATGCTTAGAAAGTATATGGCAGGCTATGACTATGCGGCAAACATTTCAACAGTTACAGTAAGTCAGGGCGCTGATGTAAACGGCGACGGTAAAATTGGTGTTGCCGATGTATTGCTTATGCGTAAGTATATGGCAAATTATGACTATGATACGGAAAGTTCATCCGTTGCGCTCGGACCGCAAACCTTCTATGTAGTGACATTTACAGATTCTGAAATGTTCAAGGATGAAGCGGGAGATAAGACAGTTATTTCAGAAGTAATAGCCCGAAAGGGTAGCGCTGTACGGGCACCGCGAGATCCTTTCCATAGCGGATACGTGTTTATCGGTTGGGATATTGAGGACCTCAGCTCTGTTACCTCCGATACACTTGTTACAGCTCAGTACCGCCCTCTCGATACATATATTCTTGAGTACTACGATGATACAGGCATTCTCCTGTATTCAGCAGAGGTCAGAGAGGGAGATGCCGCGCTGAAGCCCGAAACACCTCTCAAGGAAGGCTTTATCTTCACAGGCTGGGATAAAGACATAAACTGTGTTGACAGAACATGGTCGGACTTTGATGCATATAAAAGCCTCTCAAACGAGGAGCTTGCCGAACTAAAATTGGTATACAAAACTACAGCTCTTTTTGAAGCTGTAGACGGAAATATTCCATACGCAGAAAATATTACCTTTCAATTGAAAGAGGAAGAAAAGGACGGAAATTCCGTCTACATACCCGTAGATGCGGATAAATTCTCGGAAGAATTTGCTTTCGAGGAGCTTGATGCTACAAAAAATCATTCGGGAAGCGCAGTCTCTTCTGCGAATAAATACAATCAGGTAAAGGCAACAACAAGCTATGCATGGGACGGAGAGTTTATCTACGGATACGTTGTTGTAGAAGACCCAACGCTTCTTTCAAGAGGTGCCGAGTACTGTAACAGCTTGAAGGACCCTTGGCAGAACGATATGTTAGAATATTGGTACTCCTTGGGCATTCCTGTTTCTGAAGAGAACCAACGCTTCGCTATAGACTTTTACGGTCACCGTCTGAGCGCATATGACGGCTCCGACGGCGGTTATAACTCTATGTCTCGTTTCTTCGATGAAATGGATTATGAGGTGAAGGTCGTAGAAGAAACCAATACCTCCTACATCTTCTTTAAGCTCCCCGCAAAGTGCGAAACGGGAGAAGCATTAAAGGGCGGCTCGGTCATTTATTCGGCTATTCAGCTTAACGATATAAGAGACCTGAATGCTGTCGGTGACAGTATGGCTAATATATATTGCTCTACATCTAATCATACAGATTATGAAAACGGTTATGAACGATACACTCTTGGAAAAAAGCAGGGAGATACAACGCAGCCTCCCCTTACAAATCAGACACCCGTTACAACTCAGCCTCCGGCAGCAGAGTCTCCTGAAATAGGCGAATATGTAAATACCGCTATGTTAAATGAAGAAAGCTTTACGTCACTTAATATGTGTATCCCTGCCGAATGGGAGCTGTTTGAAAATGCAGACGGTTCATATTCTATCTATCGGGAAAACATAGAGATAGGTCAGATATTCAAAGGCGCATATGATTACAAGGGCGTAAATGTTACACGGTTGCTTTACGAAAAAATAATCTGCGACGGAATGACAGTAAAGTATAGCCTTAACAAAAATAAGCTGACAAAAGCAAATTTTCATGTCTTTTTGTTCTCCTATGAGAATAAAAAATCCGACACAGAACAGCTCACACTCTTTTTAAAGCAAGATGAGGTGAGCGAGGAAGCACTTGTAAAGCTGAAAGAGTCTTCCTACCCCGAATATTATGAAAAATACACACATACAGGCGACCTGCTTGACTCAAGCGGTGCTCATGCCGATTCTGTTCTCATATGCGGTAACAGCTTTGTAGGCTCATCGAGGATATCCGCAATACTGCAGAATATGTGTACATCGGGCGGAATCGACTGCGACATAACCGCCATATCGAGAGGATTTGCCCGTGTAAGCACATATACATCCGACGAGACCGTTATGTCCGATATCCGAAACGGAAAATACGAAGCTGTGTTTATGTGCGGTCTTTACAGTGAAAGCGAGCTTGATGAAATTGCTAAGCTGAAAACCGCTTGCGACTATTCAAATACCCGACTCATAATTTTTCCTGCTCATAACGAATACAGAGTAGCGATAGAAAAGGCAAAAACACGCTTCCCCGATGTCTATATTCTTGACTGGAAAGCGGAAGTAGACTCAATAATTGAGGACGGCGTAGACTTCTGGCTCATGTGTATAAACGACAGCCACAAGCACAGCACACCTCTTGCGGGCTTTGTCGGCGCGCATATGATCTACAGAGCGACATTCGGAAAAGAGCCTCCGCTTATATCCGACATTTCGGGAACCATTACCCGAAAGGAGATTACCGACAATCTCTCGGAATACCTTAGCGGCGCTCCTGTCCTCAAGGACGGATTTGTGTATTACAAATTAAAATAATCAAAGTTTTATAAAAACCAACAAAAAACCGCCTGACACCACAGGCGGCTTTTTTGATATACATCTGAAGTTGTATTTTATTTCTTCATTTCTGCAAGGATCATCTTAAGAAGGTCCTCTGTTGTGGGGTTAGCTTCACGCTCGAGTCTTGCCTTTTCAGCAGCCTCTGCGTCAGCCTTTGCCTTTTCTTCGGCAGCCTTAGCAGCCTTTGCATCGAGGTAAGCCTTTACAGCTTCCTTGTCTGTGATTCTCTTGCCCTGAGCCTTAAGAGCCTTCTTGTCTTCCTTTGTAAGTCTGTCGTCAACAAGATCAAACTCCTTCATTCTGTTGATTATTCTTACAATAGAGAAGAGTACGAGCGCGATGAGCAGGAAGTTGATGATAGCGTTGATAAATGCGCCCCAGTCAATGTAAATGGAGTTGGCAAGGTCAACTGTTACCTCTCCTGTTTCAGCATTTGTAACCTCTGTGCGAAGAAGGAATGTGTAAAGATCGCTGAGAGAATCTTTACCGAGAATAAGTGCGAGGATCCAGTTGATAATGGGCTTTAAGATGTTGTTACTGAGAGCGTTTACTATCGCAGTAAATGCACCGCCGACGATAACACCGACAGCCATATCAAGCACGTTTCCGCGAGTGATAAACTTCTTGAATTCGCTAAAAAACTTTTTCATTTTTAGTCTCCTTTGTTTTTTGTACTTATATGATTATACTCCACCTGTCGCTTTTTGTCAAGTGAAAAAATATCTTATTTTGTTTAAATTGGTTTTATTTCGTTTTGTATATACATATTAGTCCCATTTTAACTTGCTTTAATGTTATACTTTAATAAAAAACGGAAATGTTAAAGTACAAAGGAGCAGCAAAATGAGGATAATAACGAAAGAAACAATTCAGAAATTTGAAAAACATTTGATAACAGAGGAAAAAGCCTTGGCGACACTCGAAAAGTATATTCGGGACGTCAGGGCTTTTTCTGCTTGGCTGGGAGGTAAGTGCGTGGACAAGCAGGAAATATTGAATTACAAGGAACAGCTATGCGAAAAATACAGTGTCGCAAGCGTAAATTCGGTCATCTCTGCGCTCAATACCTTTTTTGCCTTCTGCGATTGGAACGAATTCAGAATTAAGGCGATAAAAATGCAGAGACAGATATTTGCAAGCAAGGAAAAGGAGCTGACAAAGCAGGAATACGAGCGCCTTTTAAGAACTGCGGAAAGCAAGGGCAACGAAAGACTGTATCTATTGATGCAAACAATATGCTCATCGGGCATCCGTGTCTCCGAACTGAAATATATTACTGTAGAAAGTCTGAAAAGAGAACGTGCCGAAATAAACTGTAAGGGCAAGCGCAGGCAGGTGCTTCTGCCGACAGACCTCTGCAAAATGCTGAAAGCATATGCAGAGAGACAAAAAATAAAAAGCGGTCCTGTCTTTATAACCAAAACAGGAAAACCGCTCGATAGGTCAAATATATGGTCTGACATGAAAAAGCTCTGCCGCGAAGCAGGAGTATCCGAAAAAAAGGT